>NZ_JAERJY010000165.1:0-7368 GCF_018257375.1 Providencia sp. JGM181
ACAGAAGTATAATTATCTATTCTGACAATTTTTACGCCACAAATAATTAAATTCCTCGATCGGAAACTCCATTTCGTCTCTATCCAATAGTGGAATAGAAACGACATTTCTACCATCTTCATTTAGATACGTTTTCACCATAAAACGTTTGTAGCTATAGCTATTTTTTGCATCAAATACCAGAACTTGACCACAAACATAGCCTAGCATACCGCGATCAGAGGTCTCTCTGATGACATGGTATTTCACATCTTTAAATTCGACGGTTTTAGGGAAACTCAGCAGGTCTTCCACAGCCCGCTCTGATTTCTTGATAACATCTAAATCAGGTGTGTAGTTAGCCATTACTCCTGCAAGAAATGATCCTCCTGCGATAAGAATAATCACTAAGATAGAAAGCATCTTATTCGTCATGATATTTTTCTAGATTATTATATTTAATAAATAAACTTATTATTATTTTTTATCAATTATGGATACCGCGAGGTAATAAAGGTTCAGGAACCTTTATTATTTGTATTCACTGTTTCCCACTATTTTCCATTAATTTAGCCATATGAATGGCTTCAATAATTTGAGCGCGATTGACTCTAGGATTATTACTATCAAGTAGGTTTTGCCAGATATTAATCGCCGTTGTGTAATTGGCATTGATAAAGGCATCTGAGGCTAATAACATCAATGCGGTGACTTCATTCTTATCTAGACTTAATGCTTTGTCTATCATTTTTTGTGTGTCATTTGTAACCACTTGTCCGGCTTGGTAATACATCACAGTGGCAATTGCGGCATAGAGTTGGGCATTCTCTCCGCGATATTTGAGTGCGTAGCCATAGGCAATTAAGGCATTTTCATAGCTATTTTGATAAAGGTAGTATTCACCTAAAACAGCCCAAAGCTCGCTGTCTTCAGGGGATTGTCGAATATCTGCTTGTAAACGTTGTAGATCCTGCGTTTCACGCTCCAATGGTGTGAACAGCAAGATAGGGTCATTTTGTCTTTGATATAAATCAAGTGTTGAATGGAATCGCGGTAATAAAAAATATCCCGCTATCATAATGCAGATTATGATGAGAATAAGGGTGTTACTTATCTTATTCCAATGAGAATGCTGAAGTGTTTTTTCATTATTGATAGCCGGTAATAACTGTATGTCAGAGTGAGTCTGGTTGTATTTTTCTATTAATGGAATCGCATTATCTAATAAAATAACGGGCTGATTAATTTTATTTTTTACTTTTAATGTTTTCCATAAAATAAAGATAATACAAAGAACAGCAAATACGGGAAGTAACCATAATAGTAGGGTACTAAGCGTTAATGGGGGATTATATAAAACAAAGTCACCATAACGCTCGGTCATATAGCGTTTAATCTGAGATTCACTTTTTCCTTCAGAAACCATTTTAAAGACTTGATGGCGCATGCTGACCGCGGTAGGTGCATTAGATTCTAATAAATTTTGGTTTTGGCATTGCGGGCAACGTAGTTGTGAAGCAATCTGCAAGGATAATTCCTGCTCCTCATTGGAATTAAATGCCCATGTATCCACTATTTGGGCGTGAACATTCAAGGAGCACAAGAGCAGAAACAGCATAACGATTTTTTTAATCATGCTTCCGCCCCCTAAACCAACTCATCAGCGCACCTAAGCACATCACAAATCCACCACCCCAAATCCATTGAATGCCTTCTTGTACATAAAAACGCATCGCATAGCGCTCAGTGCCCGTTTTTTCTCCCAGCACCACATACCAAGATCGCAACCATCCCCAGTGGATCCCCGGTTCTATCATCAGTTGCTGGCGAGCCATATACAGGCGGCGTTCAGTGATAAGATCAAAGCCATTTTGACCTGCATTTTGACTGACGTGGATCAGCGCTTTCTCGGTGGTGTAGTTAGATTCAGCTGCCAGTTGTAATTGTTGAAATTGGAATTGATATCCGCCAACTGAGATTGATTGCCCGACGGCGATATTTTGGCTGATTTCTGATTTCTGTGTTGAGGAAAGGGCGATCCCCAGGGCGAATAAAACAACCCCTGAGTGAGCGACAATGGCTGGGAGTTTTTGCTGCACAATAATCAACAGCCGGTGATGCAGTTTGTGGTTTCCGTTCTTGGCAATATCGCTATATTTGAGCGTTGAAATCACAATGATTACCAGCATAAATAGACCAAATGGCAATAACGTTTGATTGAAATAGGGGGCGCCTACCGAGATTTTACCTAACCCTAATAAACCATAGAGCATCGGGTATAAGGTGCCAGTCAGTACGATACATAGAACCGCGGTAAACAAAATCAAAGTCAGTAATAAATAGATTTCTCGTGATGTTTTGCGCCGAGGCTCTTGAGGGGGAAATTTAGCCTTCCAACCATAAATAAACAGTGCGCCAAGGCTTAAAACACTAAACAGCAAAAATAGCGGAACGGCACGCACGTTATCTAAGGCAAATGCATGAACGGAGATTAAGATCCCCGAGCGGACAATCAATGTACCAAGCAGCGCTAAAATTAACGTGATAATCGCCAGCAACAGGCTCCAGTGGCGATATAGCCCTGTTCGGCGTGTGATAGATAAACTGTGCAGTAATGCCGTGGCAGAAAGCCAAGGAAGTAAAGACGCGTTTTCAACGGGATCCCAAAACCACCATCCTCCCCAGCCCAATTCACTGTATGCCCACCAAGAACCGAGGATGATACCGCTAGTGAGTATGAACCAACTTGGCACCGCAAATCGCCAACACAATTGAGCAATAGGTTGGCTGGAATTCTCGGGAAGTAAGGTGGGCGTCGCTATTAATGATGCGAGCATTAACGCTGCCACTAGCATCAACCCGCTGTAACCAAGGTAAAGTAGCGGCGGGTGTAAAATGAGCCCCCAATGTTGCAGCATCGGGTTGAGATCGCGACCTTCAATTGCAGGCGGAAACAGGCGTTCAAACGGGTTGGAATAGAACACAACAAACAGCAATAACGCCGTGCATATAGCAGCCAGTACACACAACGTTAAAGGGAAAAATGGGCTATTTTGGCGGCGATAACGCCATGCAAATAAGGTACTCCAGCCAGAGAAAAACAGAACCCACAGCAGCAGCGAACCTTCGTGCCCTCCCCAAACGGCAGCAATTTTAATCACTAGGGGGGATAAACTGTGGCTATGCTGAGCCACATAAATAACGGAAAAATCACTGAATACAAAGCTGGCGGTTAAACAGAGAAACGCAGTTAATAAAAAAGTGAATTGCAAAGACGTCCAGAGCACGCCCTGAGACATTTGCCTCGGGACGTGCCTGAAAACGCCAATAAACCCCAATAGGGTATGATAGCCGGTGATACACAGCGCCAGTAGCAAGCTGATAAACCCTATTTCGGGAAGGAAAATTTCCAAGTATCACCTTTATTCTAAGTCGGTTATGCGACTGTCAGTTGCCCTGCGTACAGGACAAAGAAACGCAGGAAAAATACGCCAATTAAGCTTGCACCACTGACCACAATAACCCGAAAAGCTTGGCTACCTTGTTGTTGCCATTTTTTCAACAGGAGGGGAATAACAAAACCAATCCCCACGACGCCAAGCCAGAACCACCACGTCCAGAAACCACCGCCTAATGCCGCAATTAACGAACGCAGTTTGCCATCATCGCCGAGCGCTAGCCCCACAAAGAAGGCCGCTAGCAAAAATATCTCTAACCAGACGACGAAGCTTTCTACGCGGTGTAAAAAGGCTGTTTCAGGGTTATGAACATTCTTGCGATAGCGCAGGGCGATTGCCAGTAAACTCACCGCCAGTCCCGACGAAATTCCCGAAAAGAGGAACAGAGCCGGTAATATTGGGTTGTTTAAGAACGGATAGGATTTGAGGGCAGATAACAAGAATCCCGTATAAGCGCCCAGTAATACGGCTAAGACTAGCATAGCTATATCTAACCCGCGCATGATGCGACTTAGCCAGCCTAAAACTCGAGGCACTATCGTTAGCTTAGGTAGCCATTTTTGTTGTAGCCCAACGAGTTCTTGCTCATAAATTTTAGCCAGCCAAACCACTAACACCGCCATGTAAACTTGGAACAGCATTACCCCCATGGACATCACAGAAGTTGGGCTGTAGTGAAACATCAATTTCCAGAAAGTCCATGGACGGGTTAAGTGGAAAATGAGGATCAGTAGACCAAGAATAATGGTGGTCGGCGCTAAAATTAGCGTTGTACGCATGATAGTACTATTGCTGGTGGCAGCATTGGGTACATATTGGCGCATCAATACGGCCAGAACCACTAACCCCGCAGAGATACCAATCAAAAATAGGTAAACAGCGATAGGCCAGTCCCAGACTAACGACTCAAAATGAAAAGCTGAAGTGGTTGTCATTGGCTAACCTCCCCATATTTAAAGGGAACTCGGTACATTTTGGGTTTCGTTCCCAGTGCAATTTTGAATCGATAGGTCGGTTTTTCATGGAGCATTAGCGATACCGCACTGTTTGGATCATCTAAATTACCAAACACCAACGCTTTGGTTGGGCAGGCTTCGACACAAGCGGGTTGCTTCCCTTTTTTGAGATTGGTTTTACGGCAAAAATCGCATTTATCGGCGGTTTTGCTGATGGGATGAATAAATCTGACGCGGTAAGGGCAGGCGGCAATACAGTATTGACAACCAACACATAGGTCAGGGTTTACGTCCACAATCCCCGTGGTTTTATCGATGAATGAAGCCCCTGTAGGACAGACATCGACACAAGGGGCATGTTCGCAATGTTGGCAAGAGTGGCGGAAGAACCGATATTTGACGTCAGGAAATTGGCCGATGGGTTCACTACGAATAATCGTTAGGCGTGATACGCCTTCTGGAACTTGGTTGACTTCCCGACATGCATCCATACAGGCGGTACAGCCGATACACAGTGTTTCATCGTGGATCATGCCATATCGCACCCCGTCAACTTTCATGGTATTGGCGAGAGAATGTCCCGCCATACCGCCTACCGCCGCCAGTGCGCCTGAATAGATTATGAATTGACGACGAGAACAACTCATGGCTGCTCCTTAAGAACATTGACCGCAGCGGGGTTAAAGTTCGGGTTATCTCGCTGATCTGAGTGGCAATCCACGCAGATTTTGACCTTACCTTTATCGTTCAGCACTTTCATGGTGTCTTGCTTAGGATGGAGGTCATGACAACTCGCGCAAGCCACTTTGGTCACGTGAACATCGTGGGGCCAAAACGCTTTTTGCAGTTGTTCAGGTAAGTGGCAAGATAAACAGACGCTATTTTGTTGTTCCACGCTGTACATTGGATCATTAAACCGCATGACGTCTTTGACGCCTTCACGGTGATTGGGACCCGGTTTGCCGTGACAATTGGTGCACGTCACCGGCAAATTATTATTCGGGTTAATGACCTCAGCATGAGTGCCATGCATCCCTTCTTTATCGGGTTTATGGCAATCAAGGCAAGCATTGTCTGGATTACGCTGCTGCGTAACTTGCCAACGACCGTCTTTGTTAGCTTCTTCAGCCATTTGTGGTGTTGCCGACGCGGATATCGCCCATAACAAGCCTGACGCCAGCACCCCAGCAGTTAATAACGAACGTAGTACGCTCATATTCACTCCATTGGTTATCGCACCCCAGCGAACTGGGGTGAGTGGTTATTTGGCTAACAGGTCGTTTTTACGAGCTTGTGCATCCCATTCAGGTACCACAGTCTTTAAAAACTCTTGTTTTTCGGCATTAATTTTCTGCATATCCAAGCCGATGGCTTGTTGCGCTTTATCTTTGGTGGAGATATCTGGGATCGCGATTTCATGAGTAATGCCTTTTGAACCCAGTAAACGCGCCAGTTTGGCTCGGGCATCTGCGGCTTTATCCATTGCCCCACCAAGCATACGTAACCCTTCATCTGGTGCATGCATGTGGATACCGTGTGACGCGATAGCTAAATCCCAACGCCACTGCGCATGACGGATATCAGCAAGGATATCTTTCATTTCAGCATCGGTTGCGCCTGCATCCCAAGCTGCTTTAGCTTCAAAGTGAGCGCGTACTAACTGATCTTCCACTTTGATTTTCATCTCTTGGATAGCTTTTTTACGCTCAGCAACGATACTCTGAAGTTGCTCTTTGCTTTGGGTATGACAGCTACTACAGGTTTGTTCAAAGTTATCGAATGGATTACCGATTTTATGGCTGGTATACAGTTCCCCTTTTTCGTTTTGCAGTTTTGGCATGTGACAGTCAATACAGGTCACATTGTTTTTGCCGTGGATACCTGCGCTCCAAGTTTCATACTCAGGGTGTTGGGCTTTGAGCATTGGGGCTTTAGACAGGGAGTTTGTCCAATCAGAGAAGGCAATGTTGTCGTAGTACACTTCCATGTCTTCGACTTTGGTGCCGTTATCCCAAGGAAATTTCACGGCTTTAGTTTCGCCAGAGAAATAATATTCAACGTGGCATTGACCGCATACCATAGATTGTTGGTCGAAGCGGCTCGCTTTATCGAATGGTTTACCGATAGCTTCCATGGCACGTTCTGCGTATGGGCGAGAAAGCGTGAGTTCAGGCTTACCTTTGGCAAACTCAGGTGAGTCTGTTTTGTGGCAATCTGCACAGCCCAATACGTTGACGACTTCAGGGCCTCCTTTTGCCCATTTGCCTTTGAAGTAGCCATCTTCCCCATGTTCCTGAATTAATCGAGCAACGTCAGGGCTTTTACAGCTCCAACATGCCATAGGAAGAGGACCATCTTCAGCATTTTTTGGCGCGCCAGTCCGCAGTGTTTCACGAACATCGATAATCGCATAGGCGTGACCACGAGGTTTATTGTAGTCACGAGAGAAAGGATAACCTGCCCATAAGATGACGAGGCGAGGATCTTCAGCCAGTGCATCTTCTCGTTGTGATTGTTCTGAAGTTGCTCGCCATGAATGGTATTGATCAGGGTGTGCCGCTTCAAACGTTTCGTTTCGAGCGTTGATGGTTGATGTGGAATCTTTTGTTGGAGTTTGTGCCTGTACAGAGGTAAATAGAAATATCCCTGCAAGCACACTCAGTAGGTACAGTGCATTATTTCTTATCTTTGCCATAAGGGCCTCGAGTGTTTTTAAGCCAGCCATCCCATTAGCTGTATTTATTTTTATATTTGATAACAATCGCACTATTGCTATCAGACAATTGCCAATTTATATAATTAGCAAAAAACCACACAAAAAATATTGTCTTTGATCAATAATTAAAATGAGTTTACTTTTTAATCGATGAAAAATAATAAAAATAGATAAAATTGAATAAATAAAAAAATATTAAATTTTATTTTTTAACGCAGAGTATGGATTAAATCATTAAATAATAATGATTGTTATTTAC
>NZ_JAERJY010000166.1:0-7319 GCF_018257375.1 Providencia sp. JGM181
TATTTCAACACATTAAATAACTGTTTTAATTCACAGTGTTATTTTGCTGACAATAATTTGCTCATTGTACTTATCGGTTTTTTTATGGGTAAAAAAAAATTAATTTGTCAAAAAAACAATCGATGCAAAATAATCAAAAAAAGTATTAGGAAAACTCCTAAAGTGAAATATTTACAGGATAACGCAATAAAAAAAATCGCAATCACCCATAAATTTCACCAAAAAAAAGCCCCTAATAGATAGGGGCGGATATATTACTAAGAATCTTGGTTAACATCACTAACTATTAAACTGGTTTTTTCACCATTGGATAAGGTTTATCCACTACTGTTTGCGACCTAAACTACCACGGCGACATAAGTCCCTGCGAATTCGACGAATTCCAGTTTCTGGCTTCTGTTTCTCGTCTAGGCTGGCTAATACCAATTCTAAAATACGTTCTGCAATATCACGGTGGCGCTGAGCAAGAGACAGCACAGGACAACCGAGGAAATCCAGTAATTCGTTATCACCAAAGGTGCTGATAACCATGTTTTCAGGTAAGCGGCCATTGCGTTTCAATGCCACATCCAACACGCCTTGCAGCAAAGAAAATGACGTTGTGAATAATGCATCCGGCATCGCGTTACCGTTATCTAGCCATTGGGAGAAAACGTCGGCTGCGGCATCACGCTCATAACTATTGGCGTATAAATAATTGACTTCGCGAGAGTCCCCTTCCCATGCTTTACGGAAACCTTGCTCACGTAAATAGCTAACAGAAAGTTCAGGTAATGCCCCGAGATACAAGACCGATTCAGCTGAGAATTTGCGTAATTCTTTAGAGATCATCAGCGCATCTTCTTGGTCATCACCGACCACGCTAATGAAATGCTCTTTTTCTAATGCTCTATCCAGTGCGATGATAGGCAGTGAACGGTTTGCCCAGCGCTGATAAAACGGATGTTCAGGAGGTAACGCGGTAGACACAATAATCGCGTCAACTTGGCGCTGAAGCAAATGTTCCACGCAACGAATTTCGTTGTCAGGTTGGTCTTCTGAACACGCAATTAAAAGCTGATATCCGCGCTGACGAGCCTGTCTCTCCAGATAATTAGCTATACGGGTATAGCTCGTATTTTCAAGATCAGGGATCACCAACCCGATAGAGCGAGTGCGACCTGCGCGTAACCCTGCAGCGACTGCGTTTGGATGGTAATTGTGCTCTCTGACGACTGCCATCACTTTTTCTACAGTTTTATCGCTGACTCGATACTGCTTGGCCTTGCCGTTGATCACATAACTAGCCGTTGTGCGGGAAACACCCGCTAGACGGGCTATCTCATCCAGTTTCACGTTAACCTCTTTGCAATTTGGGAAACAGCCCCGAGTCATTCGGGGCTTTAATCCGCTCTATTCTACCTGCGGCGGATAAATTTTTCATCGCATAATTTTATCGCCACGAGAAACACCAACGATCCCTGAGCGTGCAACTTCAACAATTTCAGCAACACCACGCACAGCTTCAAGGAATGCATCTAGTTTATCGCTTGTTCCCGCGAGCTGAACGGTGTACAGCGTTGGCGTCACATCCACGATTTGCCCACGGAAAATATCGGCACTTCGCTTAATTTCATCTCGCCCATAACCGGAGGCTTGCAGCTTCACTAGCATGATTTCACGCTCGATATGGGCTGACGCAGTCAGCTCGCTCACTCGCAGCACATCCACCAGTTTATGTAGCTGTTTTTCAATCTGCTCTAGCACCTTGGCATCCCCTTTTGTCTGGATGGTCATCCGTGACAATGTCGGATCGTCGGTCGGTGCTACGGTCAAGCTTTCGATGTTATAACCGCGCTGTGAAAAAAGCCCAATCACGCGAGATAGTGCCCCTGATTCATTCTCTAATAACACTGATAAGATACGACGCATGATCAAGTCCTCTCCGTTTTACTTAACCACATTTCATCCATTGCCCCACCACGGATTTGCATTGGGTAAACATGCTCAGTTTCATCAATATTAATATCTACAAACACCAGACGCTGGTTTTCATTCACTTCGACTAGCGCTTGTTTCAGCTTATCTTCAAGTTCATCTGGGGATGCTATTGAAATCCCCACATGCCCATAAGCTTCAGCTAATTTTGTGAAATTCGGCAATGACTGCATATAGGATTGCGAGTGACGACCTTGATAAATCATGTCCTGCCACTGTTTTACCATGCCAAGGAAACCGTTATTCAGGTTCAGAACCAGCACCGGTAATCCATATTGCAGCGCAGTTGAAAGCTCTTGGATGTTCATCTGAATACTGCCGTCGCCGGTCACGCATACCACGGTGGATTTAGGGTGCGCCAGTTTCACGCCCAAGGCTGAGGGCAAACCAAAGCCCATGGTGCCTAAGCCCCCTGAGTTAATCCAATGACGCGGTTTATCAAACGGATAATAAAGCGCAGCGAACATTTGGTGTTGCCCCACATCTGACGTCACATAGGCTTCACCGTTGGTTAAGCGGTAAATAGCCTCAATGGCTTGTTGTGGCTTCACTTTGTTTGGATTTAATGCATATTTTAGACACTGTTTTTCGCGCCAAATACCGATTTCCTTCCACCATGTTTGCAGTGCCGCGGTATCTTGCTCGGCAGCTGCATGGTCCAGTTGAGCAATCATCTGTTCTAACGTAAGTTTTGCATCGCCAACAATGGGAATATCCGCCTTGACTGTTTTCGAAATTGAGGTTGGATCCACATCAATTTGGATCACGGTTGCATTCGGACAATATTTTTCTAAGTTATTGGTTGTACGGTCGTCAAAGCGCACACCAACAGCAAAAATCACATCAGAATGATGCATCACTTTATTGGCTTCGTAGGTACCATGCATACCTAGCATACCCACCGATTGTGGGTGAGTTTCGGGGAATGCGCCTAGCCCCATCAATGTTGATACCACGGGTAACTGAAGTTTTTCAGCTAATGTCATTAGCTCCGCAGAGCAATTGGCATTGATCGTACCGCCACCGATATACATCACGGGCTTCTTCGCTGCGACTAATTTGGTCAGCGCTTTCTTAATTTGACCTTTGTGCCCCTGTAAGGTCGGATTGTATGAGCGCAGTGAGACGGATTCAGGATAGCGATAAGGGAATTTAGCGGCAGGATTCACCGTATCTTTTGGAAAGTCAATCACCACAGGTCCTGGGCGCCCACTCGCCGCAATATAAAACGCTTTTTTGATGGTTTCAGGGATCTCTTTCGCGTGTTTAATGAGAAAACTATGCTTCACGATTGGGCGCGAAATACCCACCATATCGCACTCTTGGAATGCATCGTTCCCAATCAATGAGCTGGCGACCTGCCCCGATAAAACTACCATGGGTACGGAGTCCATATACGCGGTAGCAATACCCGTTATCGCGTTGGTTGCGCCAGGTCCTGACGTTACCAACACCACGCCGACATCCCCTGTTGAGCGCGCATAGCCATCTGCCATATGCACCGCAGCTTGTTCGTGACGCACTAAAATATGCTCTACGCCACCCACGGTATGCAGTGCATCATAAATATCGAGAACTGCGCCTCCCGGATAGCCAAATACGTGCTTAACTCCTTGGTCAATCAATGACTTGACGACCATTTCTGCTCCCGACAACATCTCCATGAGTTTGCCCTCAGACTATTTGCAAGTTAACAGAGAGCCGTACGACCCTCTTTAATTTTTATTAAGTTAGTCATAAATTCAGCTATTAACATATCCCTACCATTTGTGGGACGCAAATTTGATTTCACAGAGAAATTAAGGAAGATTTCATTTTGTCTTGAACATGAAAATTCGGCAGATTCATTGACTAGTTTTCAATCAAAATAGAGCGAAAATAACTAAAAGGTAAGCAAAAATAGTGGCAACGCGATTTTACATAAATAGCAGGTAAAACAAAGCCCTTCAGGGATAACCACTGAAGGGCTTGGAAAGTATGATTAAATATCGAATTATTCTTGATACATGGATTCAATTTCTAATCGGTAGCGCTCTGAAATAATTTTACGGCGTAATTTCAGCGTAGGCGTTAATTCACCTTTCTCCATTGAGAAGTTGCTTGGTAACAGTGTAAAACGCTTCACTTGATGGAAGTTTTCCAGATTTTTTTGTAGATCTTTAAGACGACCTTCAAACAGCGCAACAATTTTAGAATCTTTTAACAGTTCCAAGCGATCACGGTATTTTAAGTTAATTGAATTTGCATACTCTTCAAGGCTGTCATAGCAAGGCACAATCAGCGCAGAGACAAATTTACGTGCATCGGCAATGACGGCAATGTGCTCAATAAAACGATCTTGACCTAAAACACCTTCGATAACCTGTGGCGCAATATATTTCCCGTTAGACGTTTTCATTAAATCTTTTAGTCTATCCGTAATATATAAGTTGCCCTGCTCATCGATTTTTCCGGCATCCCCTGTACGTAACCAGCCATCAGCTGTGAATGTATCTATCGTTTCTTGTGGGCGATTATAGTAGCCTTTCATAACGACAGGGCCTTTAACTTGGATCTCGTCATTTGCTCCAATACGCACAGAAATGGCAGAAAGCGGTGTACCAATAGAGCCTAATGGGTATTTATTCGCTTCCCAACACGAGACTGTCGCGCAGGTTTCACTCATCCCATAGCCATATTTAATATCCACACCCGCAGATAAGAAAAACGCGATGACATCATCATCGAGGCGCGCGCCCGCTGCTGGCATAAAACGAATACGACCACCAAGCCCTTGGCGAATCTTGCTTAGAACCAGTTTATCTGCCAATGCATATAAGCGGTTGTTGATAAATGAAAGCGATTTACCTTTTGCCATTGCCTTCACTTTTTGTTTCCCTATCGCAATCGCCCATTTGAAAATTGCACGACGCATGAAAGGCGCTTGCGATACTTTACTTTGTACTGCACTGTAAACTTTCTCATAGAAACGCGGTACGGCACACATCACCGTTGGTTTAACATCAGTAAGTGCCTCTTTCACCAAATTAGTATTGGTTAAATAGACATTGCGCGCGCCGCTGTGCATGACATAAAAACTCCATGCGCGTTCAAAAACGTGGGAAAGTGGTAGGAAACATAATGAAACATCGTCTTCGGACAGTTCTAAACGGTTGTCATGAAGATAAAGCTGGGCTGCCATATTGTAGTAATCCAGCATCACCCCTTTCGGTTCTCCCGTGGTGCCCGAGGTATAAATAATGGTGAATAAATCACTTAAATTTTGAGCTGCAATTCGCGCATCTAATTCAGCTTGATATTGAGGCTGAGCGAGGGACATAAATGTCGATAAGTGCATGCTGTTAGCCACTTGCCCATCTAATTCAACATTATCGTCTAATGCAATGATAGCGGAGAGCTGTGGGCAATGTGTGAGTAATTGGCAAGCAACTTGGTATTGTTCTTGAGCACCAACAAAGAGGATCTTAATGTTGGCGTCATTAATGATATAGGCGGCTTGATCAATGCTGCTTGTGGCATAGAGAGGTACCGTCACGGCTTTGATTTGTAGTGCCGCGATATCGACCAAAGACCAATTCATACTATTATGAGCAAAAAGCCCAATATTCTCTTGCGGGGCAACATTCATCGCCAAAAGCTGACGGGCAATCGCGGTGGTTTTGGTATCGACTTCCGCCCATGTCAGTTCTGATTGATGTCCGTTGTCCCATTGACTGAAAGCTATCCGATCCGCTGACTCGCTCGCGTCCATTCTGGAACGTATGCGGTTAACAATATGATATGGATATAGATTTTCAGTAATCAAAGTGTATTCCCTATAGGTCATTAGAATTTTAAGTCATTCGGCAAACTCACAAACAACCTAATCTTAATACTTTTTATTATTTCAGCTTACATCTGTTAGCTGAATATTTTGAGTGTATAGCGGAAAGATAAACGAGGAAAGGAATAAAGTGTAAATTTTTTGCAAATGCTACAGACACAACAAAACTCGCCATTTTTTTCATCATGGCGAGTTAGTATTAAGGGGAATATGCTAAGGTTGCCTTAGAATGAATTGAGCCAATTTAGCTTACAGCTGTTCTATCATTTGGCAAAACTGCGCTTTCATCCATTGATGGCCTTTATCTCGCGCCGTCGATTCATGCCACGTTAAATAACATGGGCGAGAACTCTCTTCCCAAGGCAATGATAAGGTACGCAGTTGCAGCTGACTTGCATGATGTTCCACTAACCATTTGGGGGCAATAGCCACTAAATCTGTTTGTGCCACAATATTCAATACACTGTTTAAGTCAGTTCCTTGATAACTGACAGTGTGGGAAAGTTCCGTATTATGGTAATACAGTTTGCTAAATGAGCCGATATTATCCATTGCCATAATAGCGTGTCTTTCACTCACTAACATTTCTTGATTAATAGTATCTTCAATTCTTGGATGGTGATTAGCTACAACTAAAACCAATTCATCATTAAATAAAACCTGATGTTGATACTCGGGTTTTTCGAATTGATTATATCCCAAGAAAAAATCTATCTCTTGGTATTTTAATTGATGCGCTATGTTATTTCCTAAAAAAGAATGAATAAAAACCTGAACATTTGGCGACGCAATTTTAAATTTATCAACAATGGTTGCCGCTAAGCGAATATCTAATGGAGAACAAATAGATAAGCTAAATGCTCTTTCGCTTTGCTTAGGATCAAACCCTGCCCCCGGTAATTCATTATGCACCAATTGAAGAGCTTGCCTTACTGGTCCAAATAATTGTTTTGCGCGCGAAGTCGGTTGAATTCCACGCCCATAACGAACAAATAATTCGTCATTGAACATGGACTTCAAGCGGGATACGGCGTTACTTACTGCAGGCTGAGACATACCGAGAACTTGCGCTGCACGAGTGACATTTTGCATTTGCATCACAACATCAAAAACAGTTAATAAGTTCAAATCAACATTGCGCAGATGAATATCGCTACTTTCTTTTTTTGCTGTTGAGATCGTATCAAAATCAGTCATTTTTAACTCCACTAAATATATTTATCATTTTTAATTAATGAACATGATCCATCAAAGCAATATTGACGAAAAATATAAAATCATTAAATATTATTTTTAAAACAACTTATACATGATAAGTTATTTCGCTTTCCCTGCATTTATTAAAACGACGCTTCTATTCTTTTTGCCCATAAATTAGAATCGAGGTATAGATATCATCATAATATGCAAATATTCATCAGTGTAATGGGTACATGTAACTTATTAAAGTCAGCATCATTCCGATAAAAATAATAAAACAATTTGAAGAATAAATCATAATAAATCTCTTCTATAAACG
>NZ_JAERJY010000167.1:0-7304 GCF_018257375.1 Providencia sp. JGM181
GGAGAATATACAGCAAAAGAAAGAGGTGCACTATATCGCCAAATTCAAGATGTAAGTTATTCTGAATATATTTCAAAGGTTTTAAATCAAACAGGGAAGATTAGTGAGTTATTTTCTTCTTTAGGCAGCAAAACAAATCGGTTAATACCACAAGATTTTTATTTATCATTAATAAGAAGTGATTCAGGTGGTCGCTGTTACCCTTTAGTGAGAACGATGTCTGTAGCATTAGCTCTTAATGGACATACAGGTGCTGATAGATTTATTGATAAGCTATATATGGCAGCGGCAGCGCCTGAAAGTAAGGATGCGCTATTATTACAATCGTCACTCAAAAATCTTCATTCCAATGTTAGTGCGGTTGAATCCTCCTTTTCTCATGGCGTGATGGAATTGAAGAAAATACAGACATTACTAGATATCAATGAAGAAACAAAAATGTTTGCAATGAACAGTAAAAGCCATTCGATGCTAGTTGGGAAGGTTGTAGATAATGGGAAAAGTATATATTATTTTTACGATCCTAATTTTGGTTTATTTTCCTTCAAAAATAGTAAACGATTATTTTCAGCTTTAAAGGTTTTTTTCGTTGATAAGAAAATGGCAAGTTATTATAGCGCTTTTGAGCGAAATAATAATCCTGCATTTGAGTTAGTCTTTATTGATGTCGGTCGTATGAAAGATGTTCCTATCGGTAATCATTTGACTGTAAATGACTTAGTTTCATCTGAAGAATTATCAATAAAGTCATTAAGAGAAAAGGAAATCGAGGATTTATTCCATCAACAAAATGAAATTATCCATGACACTCAATTGAAAACATCCTTAGTGATTTTAGATGCGGAGCAATGGGCTGAAAATATCGATCAATCGCTAACAATATTAACAACAGAAAATAAATTGGATGAAAACTGGATACCATTATTTTCGTCAGTAGAGTCATTGGGTAATGAAAATTACAAAATTCAGTTCGTTAACATTAAGGACTCAAAGTTAACTTGTTGGGTTGAAACTAAAGATAGTATTTTTATGCGATTTCAGCGCCATTCCTTAGAGCAAATGGGAATCTTCAGACAATATTACACATTTGAAGAAAACCATCTACGTGAAAAGTTTGGTGAAGCAAGTTCTTCATCATTTGATGGATTAAATGCAGGTATTGCTATCCAATCAATAATTCAATGGGCAGAAGAAAAGAATCATAATAATGTATCAAAAGGAAAAGTATCATCAAATTTATATTTAGCACTAAAGATTCATAGCTATGTTAATTACTCAATGATGGCACATGGTGCGATGAACGATATAGTAAAAATCAATGACATTGTTAAATTAGAGCTAGCCCAAGAAAATGAAATAGCAGGGAAAGGAATGAATTTTTTCTTTTCATCAATGACAAAAACAGCGAATGAAGGAATGACAGTTATTTTTAGTGGGGCCTTAGTTGGTTTCGATGCTTATGAATTATCAAATGCGGAAAATGATCCTGAACGTATTATATTTGGCACTCAACTTGCTTTTGACTCTGCTAGTTTTGCAACAGGCTCAGGAGGAATAGGATTAGGTATTGCTGGATGTGCAGGGGCTGCAAGTGCTTTAGGGAGCGCTAGTGTTCTTGTGGCAGGGTTAGGTATCGGGTTTGTTGGATTAGCACGTAATTTTGCCATCATTGGTGAGGATGCAAAGGCAGTTGGACGCTATTTTTACACACTAGATGAAGCTTATAAAGGTAATGGTTTTGATTATATTTCAGATAAAAATATGCTCATTCCAAAATTTGGTGCGGTATTTAGTACTATCTCTCTTAGATATAATAAAATTGAATTTGATAGTCAGTATATATATCGTACAAAACCGAATTCAGCAGGAGGTGGACGGAAAAATTATATCTTTTGGGCTGGTAATTTTCCCACGATGCTATTGGATAAATCTAAAGCCATAAATATTCGTCAAGGAATTGGTTATGAAAATAAAGAGCGTGATATTGATTTTCAACATGTGGACACAATAATCCTTCCAGTTATACCTAAGTCTTATATAAAATACAGTTATAACTTATGGCCCGGTTGTACATCGCGTAATGATAGTGGCTTTAATGTTATTAGGCGTTTAGAGAAAAAAGATAACTTTGATTATGATTTTTACATATTCCCAAGTGAAAATACGATTACCCAAATTTTTCATGAATATGTAGATACATCTATAAATATTGTTCTTGATAAAAAGGACCGTAATTTAGTTATTCCTCAACTAGCATCTGAGTGGCATGGAAAGATTGAGTATCATATACAAGGCTATGGCGGTACATATAAATTAACGTTGAATAAAGGTGTCAAAATTAAGCTAACTGATGATTCGTCTAATAATCAACATTCTAAGTGGATTATTGATATTAGTCAGTTAGATAGCAATCAGGTTGAGTTAAAAAATGGTCAATTGATAGTAGATGGAATCATTATTGATTTGGATTCCAGCAGTATTCAAGGAACGATATTGTTTGTTGACAAAAATGATGAAATACAAAAAGTTTCTTTTTCATCACAACAAATGAGTATCATTAACGAAGATGAAAATAAATGGAGAGCGGGTAATCAAGATTTAAATCAACATTTGCAACATTACGCTAAACAGAATAAAAATCATGGGCAATATGTTGTGATAGAAAATCATCAATATAATAATGAAAATGTTGGTCGGGCATTTTATGAAGTTAGTTCTCAACGCTATATTTTTATTAGTAGTATAAATGAAAATAAACGAAATGCAGTTTTTAGTACAACTGTTGGTCAAAAAGCTTATTTTTACTTACCGGAACAGAAAAAAATATGGGAAGTTGATATTGCTACAGGTGTGATTAATGCTGAATACCAATTAGAAAATAAAAATAATCGGAATTTTGAAATACTTCAATTATGGAAAGGTGATGGACATATTTATTTTTCGTGCCGTTATTCTGATACTTATGAAGTTGCCAATTTTCAGCTTAAGGAAAATCAAGTCGAATTATTGGGTTTAAATGCAGATTCAAGATTAATAATGCGTCTTGCAGAAACGCCGACTCAATCTTCATCGCAATCCCCTCACTCATTTCTACAGAGTTATATGCTTAGCAGTACCTATAAATTACATGGTCAACAAGTACAACATATGGATGCGATTTTAGGTCAAACAGTTACTATCTCAGGCATCGATGGTAATCAAGCATTGCACCGCTATTGGTTGAGAAAAACGGATGGTTTACTTATCAAACCTAATTTATCCCCTTCTTTAGGCTATGGAGAAACACCGACAAATATTCGATTACACCAAAGTCATTGGCCTATTCCATCCGATCTCACATTAGTTGGTAGTTTGTTCGATAAACAAGGTACTGAGATTTTCTATTTTTATAGCAAGAAGAATAAGGAAGTTTATCGCCAAGAAGGGCCAGGACAAGATGTACTTAATGTGATTAAACCGACCGCATGGTTCTTAAATACCCCTTTTAATTTACAAAATGTGGTGTTTTTACAAGGGAAAATTTTTATGTCTGATGGGGATGGGATTGTCAGCCAAATTGATGCAGAAGGGAAATTTCATGTGGTTGCAATCAATGAAATTTGGCTTAATCAACGAGCGGAATGGTGGAAAGCATTAGGTGATTACTATTGCTGCCAGCCCATTATGTTAATTGGATTACATGATTCGACAGGTCAAGCTTCCTTTCCTGGTTGGTTTGTTAATGGTGAAATTGTGATAGCACACGAATTATCACTGAAAAATGAGATTAAATTTTGGGGGTTTGATGAACAGAAATCGAGTGCCTTACTTTTCGATTTTACGACAAAAAAATTGTATAGGCAGCCTGTGGTGAGTGAAAGCCAATTATGGTTGGCGTTTGCGCAAGGCTCAACACTTTTAAAGCATGAGGATCTACCTTCTGCTGAGGATATTTATCCCAATTTGCAATTTTCAAATATCAAACAGGTTGGTCACGGGCTATTACTTTCAGCGGTGAGCGGTGAGATTATCTATATCGATATACTAGGAAACAATGGAATGCGTATGGGCTCTTCGCTAGTCATTCGAAGCGGAAAAGAGAATGATGTATTGTCTCCATCAGCCATTAAAAATGTTAAAAATATCGTATTAAGCGCAGGTGAGGGTGAGGACACTTACTGGATTTCACAAGAAGTTTGGCAGTACTATCATGGAATTATCATTGATAATAATTCACATGACTTAAAGTTGGATACATTGATATTACCCATTGAAAATATAGATGAGCTACTCGTGACCCAACATGGGGATGATTTATTGATTACGGATGTTAGCCAAAATACCGTACTGGTTTTACGTCAGGTTTTTGGAGAACAGAAAGCGTCTCATCAGCATTTGCAATTACGTTTTATTAACCAGCCAAATAGTATTCCCCTTGAGGAATTTATGAGTCAGCATCTGCTCATAATGACTGACGACTTGGTGGAAACAAACATTAGCATACCAAACTACAATGATATAGAGAGTGATGTGGATATATCACTATTGTCAGGGTATACATCCAATCTTGAGCAAAAAGAATTTTTAGGGATATCAGGAATGCAGACTGAGCTGCTGCCTCAAAAGAGACTATATTATAGCCTGCTAAATTCCCCTTCCTAAGATAACAAAGAAAAATGTAAGCCAGTCTAAGTTACATGATTAGCTGGCTTACAGTTCACAAAATGAATATAGGCCGATTTATCTGAACTATCAAATTGTTATATATTTTAAAAGGAAATAATTTATAGAAGGGAAAGTAGTGAGTTATGCTCGCCTATACCTTGTTTTAGGTAATTAAATTGCCATTTTTGTGAATCGCTAGTGAGATTTTTAAGATTTTAGCTATAAAGCAAGTAAATTGCGCGGCTCAGATCGCAGTTTTAGGTTATCTACATTTCCATCCCATTAAATTAACTCTATATTTTACCTCCTGTAAAAAATGATTAACAAAAATTACTTGAAAACTTAAATTGCTTCCGAGCTATGGAGTAAACATGGATGCTTCTGAATCTTTGACACCAGCAGTTCCTCCAACCCCTTCTAATAAGCGTGGTTGGATAATTTTAGCTGTTGATGTTGTATTACTGATTTTACTGTTGAAATATTTGCCTTTTGATGGCAAAGCAAACGCTGGGCTGGCCTTAATGGTTTTTGTCGGTGTGCTTTGGCTGACAGAGGCTATTCACGTGACCATTACCGCACTTTGTATCCCATTGTTGGCGGTAGGTCTTGGATTAATGGGAACAGGAGATGCTTTAAAAGCATTCGCAAACCCAATTATCTTCTTATTCTTTGGTGGATTTGCATTAGCAACTGCATTGCATATTCAAGGTCTTGACCGCCTGATTGCTAATCGCCTGCTGATGGCAGCTCGTGGACGCTTATCTGTTGCAGTGATTTTGCTGTTCGGGGTGACCGCAGGGTTATCGATGTGGATCAGTAACACGGCAACTGCCGCAATGATGTTACCGCTGGTTTTAGGTATTCTTTCTAACCTTGATGTTCGCCATGAGCGCAATACGTTTGTATTTGTATTATTGGGTGTGGCTTATAGTGCCAGTATTGGTGGCTTAGGAACCATCGTAGGTAGCCCACCGAACGCAATTGCAGCTTCTGCTCTTGGCTTAGATTTCCTGTCATGGATGAAATACGGTATTCCAATCATGGTAGTTTTACTGCCAATGATGTTTGTTTTGATGTATATGATGCTGCGCCCAAACTTAAAACATCGTTTTGAAATTGAATTAGAAAAAGTTGAATGGAATGGCAAACGTATTACCGCAATGAGTATCTTCTTATTAGCGGTTGTTTGCTGGATCACGAGTACATTTATTAGTGATGCTCTTGGTGGTGTGAAAGATTTAGATACCATCATTGCATTGAGCGCGGCAGTATTAATCGGTATTACGGGTGTGGCGAGTTGGTCACAAATCCAGAAAAATACCGAGTGGGGCGTATTGATGCTGTTTGGTGGTGGCTTGACACTGAGCGCGATTTTAAGCTCATCTGGTGCAAGTAAAATTATGGCAGATTGGATGCAAATGACATTTGGTGAAAGTCATTGGTTTGTAATCATTCTTGCGGTGACGACTTTTATTATCATCCTGACGGAATTTACCAGTAATACAGCCAGTGCGGCACTGTTGGTTCCAATCTTTGCAACGGTTGCGGAAGCATTAGGTATGCCTGTTATGGCGTTAACCATGATTATCGGTATCGGTGCATCTTGTGCCTTTATGTTACCTGTCGCGACACCACCGAATGCGATTGTATTTGGTTCGGGTTATATTCGACAAATTGAAATGGTACGTGTAGGTGCTGTATTGAACGTGGCATGTATCATTGTCATCTCTTTATTTGCTTGGTTCTTCTGGCTGTAATAGCCCTCGGAAAATTCAACAAAATAGACGTTGTTAATAAAGCGCAATACAGTAAATAGCAACGTAATAATAGTACGGCCTCAGAAAATGAGGCCGTTTTTATTTCTGATGCTGTTGATATGGCAAGCATCTATTGGTTCTTCCCTAGCTGAAATGCTCCTGTTCTGAATATTGAAATCTCACTATTTCCACGTAGTGAGGAATTTCTAGTTTGAGTGAATCCTTTAATATCAATTATATTTTGCGGGCAAAGAAGACATGCTTTGCATAATGTTTGATGGCTTTCAAGAGGGCGGATATTACCGAAAATCGTGACAACCTTGTCTGTCACAAGATGGTGTGCTTGTTGATGAAAAGTCTCGATTTTCATATAACGAGCTGCACTCAAAATACCGTCATGAAGGGGAGTGAATAGAGTGTTTGATGGATTGAAGTTGTGTTGTTTCGAAGAAGTGATAAAAGGGGTGTTTTGATGATTGGAGCGATTAGCAAACAAGACAGGTTTTGCTAATTGAAAAGATGAGGATAATGAGGATTGGCTAGATGAATTTGAATTAACTAGCTTTATGACTCGTTGTTTTGGAAAGCGGTTCTCCATTTTGGGTATTTTCGCCCACATCATCTTGGCGATTTGAATGGCCAAACTCCGCTGACCATGATTCTCATTACTCAAGAAAAAATTATGCTCAATGACTATTGTTGAAAGAATATTCCAACTGAGCAGAAAGGGTTTCGTTAGCATTATTGTGTGAATCATCTGTTATAAGTTCCTTGCTATTAAATGTCCTTAACGCAGATGACTATAATGCTAATTTTCTATTCTGACGTTATCAAAAAATAAGAGGGAGCTATTAAAAACACCAAAGCTATTTAACACCTCTATTTTTAATGAAAATTAACTAG
>NZ_JAERJY010000168.1:0-7267 GCF_018257375.1 Providencia sp. JGM181
CTGTTGACCCTGTTGACCCTGTTGACCCTGTTGACCCTGTTGACCCTGTTGACCCCGTTAAACCTGTTGACCCTGTTAAACCACCACCTCGGCCAGAAGTGGGGACTTACATCAGTAATATGCAAGCGGCCAATACCCTATTTGATCTGCGACTGCATGACCGTTTGGGCGAGACTCAGTACACCGATGCGTTAACGGGCGAAACCAAAGTAACCTCGATGTGGTTACGCAATGTGGGTGGCTTTAATCGTTCCCAAGTGGCGCAAGGGCCACTCAATACACGGGATAACCGTTACGTTATCCAATTAGGTGGCGATGTTGCCGATTGGTCGACCGATGGGCTTAATCGTTATCATGTAGGTGTGATGGCAGGATACGCTCACCAGAACAGCAAAACCAAAAACCACCGTAATGGCTATGATTCCAAAGGTAATACAAGTGGTTACAGCGTAGGGCTGTACGGTACTTGGTATGCGAATGAAGCTGATAAGTCTGGGTTGTATGTCGATACTTGGGCGCAGTATAACTGGTTTGATCATGAGGTTAACGGTCATCAACTTGCCACCGAGAAATATAAATCCCGAGGCATGACGGCTTCTGTAGAGTCCGGTTATACCTTCAAAATGGGGGAATACACCACCAATGAGATGGTCAATACTTTCTATCTGCAACCTAAAGCACAAGTGACGTGGCAAGGTGTGAAAGCGAATGACCATACCGAAGCGAATGGCACCCTCGTCAGTAGCAGCGGAGAGAACAATATTCGTACGCGCCTGGGATTACGGGCTTACCTACATGGCCACAATGCCATTGATGAAGGTAAAGGTCGTAACTTTGAGCCGTTTGTCGAAACTAACTGGATTTATAACAGCAAACAGTATGGCGTGAAGATGAATGGCGAGCAGTTTAATGTTGCCGGCACCCGCAATATTGGGGAAGTAAAAATCGGTATTGAAGGCCAGATTAACTCGAACTTGAACTTGTGGGGGAACGTTTCTCAGCAGCTCGGCGATTCCGGCTACAGTGATACTCAAGCGGTGTTTGGCATTAAGTATATGTACTAGTTTAATTTCGTATTTGTAGCATATAAAAAGGCGGCTTGTATCTGTGTGAATGCAAGCCGCTTTCATTTGTGTGTGTAACCAGAGACCTGATTAGCTTTTACAAGATTGTCCCGGCTTTTTCACGATTTCGCCAAAGTCATTCAATGCGCTTGGCTTGGTGATTTTACTCTGCGCATTATTGAGCACCGGTAATTCAGGATCCATTTGCCATGCATTCCAGCCACCATCATAAATCTGGCTATTTTCCCATCCCGCCATTTGAGTCATAAACCATGAAACACTGGCTCTCCACCCTGTACCACAATAAAAAGCAACGTGGTCTGATGGCTCAATGCCTTGCGTTTTCCAAAGGGCAAATATCTCTTCTGGGTTACGTAACGTGCCGTCAGGATCATAATAGTCAGACATATCGTTCGCGTTTTTACCGCCGAATCCCCAGATAGCCCCAGCAGGCTCGCCTTTACGTGGAATATAATCATATCCCGTAATTTTCCCAGTATATTCATCCCAAGTACGATTACTGATTAGCTTTAATCCCGCTTGTTGGGCTTGTATTGCTTCCGCAGGCATAGAAATGTTGACCTGAGGATTTGCCGGAATAGCGGTACCAAAATCCGTAATCGGTACAGGTATATTCATCACGGTTTCTGTTGGTAGCTCCGCATCAACCCAGACATTTAAACCGCCATTAAGAAAGCGGACATCTTCCACACCCGCCCATTTTAATGCCCATAATACGCGTAATGCTGCCATCTGATTTTCAGAATAAACCACCACTGGCGTATCCTTACGGATGCCATTTTTCAATAGGTTATGTTCAATCACATCCGGTTCGGATAGATTCCATACTGGTCCATTTTCAATCCAGTCGGTATTAAAATGGTAGGCACCTTTAATATGAGTAGAATACGATTTTGACTGCTCCGCATCCCCCCAAGAGACTTCAAAAATGACAGGCTTTTGGTCACTGGTATAGCTTTCTGGTTTTTCTCCCTTCAGCGCTGCATTAATCCAACTTGGTGAAACACTCATCCAATAATTGGGATATTTATCCATTGGATAATCTGCATTGGCATATTTAATGAACTCTTTAAATGCGAGTACCTTATAACCTTTAGCCGCAAATTCCGCGGTGACACGCTCTAAATCATCGAGATTGCTATCATAGAAAACCAGTGTTTTTTCTTTGGTAATTCCTTTTTCTTCCACGAAGTGAGTAAACTTATCTTCATCAATAAAGTCCAGCCAGCCCGTCGTAAATTGCATAGCGCCTTGTATATGACCACCACGCGCAGCGTCTTTATCTTTAAAACCAAAAAATAGGCTATCTGGTCGGGTATCGATAATAAGATAATCTGGATTATTTAGATTCTTCGATAACTCATCAATACTAATATCTTTTACTACGGTCTGACCACAGCCCGACAACCAAACCGATAATAATAAAATGGCTAATTTTGCCTTCATTTTTTTTCCTATATTCTGCACTGTGTCGGTCTGATGAAATAACTTGTGAGCCAAACACCGGCCATCACCATAAATGTTGAGATCCACCCCTGCCAAGAGAAATAGGCGGTTGCCACCAGTGAGTTAGTGACGGTGCATCCTCCCGCTAGTGTTGCCCCTATTCCCATCACAACTCCACCCATTAGGCGTTTCACAACCGTTTTCCCGTCAGGGGGCAATGTTAATGCAAACTCACCTCGGAGCTTGGCGCTGATCATGGAGCCTGCCAAAATACCAATAACAAATAAGGTTCCCCAATTAAGGTAACGCTGCTGACCAGTGACGAGATATTGAACCACATTCGCAGAAGGCACTGAGATCCCAAAACCAAAATTACGTCCACTTTCCGCACTCAAATACCAAGCAATAATCCCGAGGATCCCAATAAATACCGCTGTTAAGTTAAGGGGCAATTGCTTATATTTTCCTAATGGCGGAGGTGAATAGCGCGGGTGGCGATGCTGATAAATCAGTAAGCCAATCGTGACGATAATTAATATCGCAACCAGATACCACGGAGAGATGTTCAATGTTTTATCGATGGTATCAATCTGTGCTGGGTGGGTTAATAACGGGTCAATCCAATGCTTTAAACTTCCTTTCCAAGCGGATGCCATCGTGACAATAAACGCAAATAATGTGAGCCATGTTCCTGTTAACCCTTCACCAGAGCGGAACCAAGCCCCACTACCGCAGCACCCCGCTAATACCATGCCTACACCAAATAAAAAGCCACCGATGATTGTGGCAGTAACGGGTAATGTGCCTTCTGGCATCGTTATCAGCCCCATTGATTGCAAAGCAAAAAAGCCAATCGCTTGAATAGAGATAGCAATCAATAGTGCCGTAAGAAAACGCGTATTTCTCTGATAAACAATATTTCTGAAGCCAGAAACAAAGCAAAATTGTCCTGACTGGAGTAGCGCGCCAAAAAGTAGACCAATAAATAAGCCACTAATCATGGACTAGCCCCTGTGGTAACGTAATAAGCTGCATAGGTATTTCTCAGTAGTTATTTTAGAAATCAGAAGAATCAATAACGAGCTTGAGAGAGTCGTCTTAGCGCGATATTTTAATACTTCACAGATTTTCCTATGATAGCGCTTAATGAATATGGTTGAAGCTTGTTAACTTGTTTTGCATCAATTTTAGAAGGGAAAAGTACAGATCGGTGATATTTCAGCCAACGCGATTTCAATCAAGGGACTAGGGTCTCTACTTATGAACCTCTATTTATAAATAGAGTATTCACCTTAATTTAAACCCGATAATACAGTTACAATAACTTTGAAAGGAAAAAGCTTTTCATATACCCAAAGGCGTTAAGATATTCTGCAAAATTAAACATACACATTATTCCAATGCTCAACTATCACCTGTAAAGTATGAAAGTTAATTGAGCTAGTAATTATTCAAGATTTGTTAATTCTGAATATGCTAAGAAGGGAGTAAAAAATATTGTGTATAAATATAATGATCTAAAAATAGGCACAAAACTTAACAACGCAGAGCTCTGTGAAATATTTGGATGTAGCCCCCAAGGCGGTATGCGTCGTGCACACAAAACAAATACTTTAATTATTATCTCAAATCACATCAAATCTATCTACGATGACCGATGGTCCAACAATGTACTTCATTATACCGGCATGGGTACTAAAGGTGATCAAAGCCTAAGCTTCCAACAAAATAAAACTTTGGCAGAATCAGGAAATAACGGAGTTTCCATTCACCTATTTGAGGTATTTAAAGACCAAGAGTACACCTATATGGGTGAAGTTGTTCTTGACGGCGCTCCATATCAAGAAACACAACCTGATGAGCAAGGAAAGCTTAGAAAAGTATATATCTTCCCGTTGACACTAGTTTCAGGCGAACGGCAAGTTCAGCAAAAAGATCGAGACAACATAGATAATATTAGAACTCACAAAGCAAAAAAATTATCTATCGAGGAGCTTCAAAAATTAGCCACTGGAAGTGGAAAAGTAGCGACTTGTTATCAGCAGCAATCGACAAATTATGAGAGAAATATTTGGGTCGCTGAGTTGGCTAAAAGATTAGCGAAAGGACAATGTCAGCTTTGTCTTCAACCCGCTCCGTTTAAAAATACTAAAGGCGAGCCTTATCTGGAAACACATCATATCGTTTGGCTTTCCAAAGGTGGTGATGATACATGTGAAAATACCGTAGCCCTATGCCCTAACTGCCACAAGAAAATGCATATCGTTAATAATGACGAAGATATTGAGACTCTAAAAAACCGAAATAAAGAATTATTAGAAGCGAACAACCAATGATCAGGAAGCATATTGAAGTCGTCGCTGCTGTGCTGAAAAATGAAGATAAGTTTCTAGCCGTGCAAAGGGGCTTCTCGAAGCTAGATTATATTAGCCATAAATGGGAGTTCCCTGGCGGCAAAGTAGAAGTCGGTGAAACACTTGTCGCTGCAATTATTCGAGAACTAAATGAAGAGTTAAAAATTACAGTTACCGACCCAACGTTTTTATTAACTATCGAACATAGCTACCCTGACTTTGATATCACAATGCATTGCTTTGTAATTGAATTACCAAATAGAACGGTAGAACTTACAGAACATATTGATTCTCGCTGGCTTTCTAAAGAAAAGTTAAAGGATGTAGATTGGGCATCCGCTGATATTCCTGCGGTAGAAACACTCTTAGCAACATTTTGAGTGTATTTATTCCGAATCATAAAAAATAGCTTGTTAATTGCCGATTGATAATCAACAATCTCATTTCACTTAAGTTAACCAAAGGAATGGTGATAAACATGGCAATAGGCTATTTTTTGCGAGTAGGTGATAAAACAACGTGTGGCGGTCAGATTTTAACTGGTGACAATACCTTTATATTTCATGGAAGATCCGCTGCACGTCAAGGCGATCTGGTTACCTGCGGAAAGCATTCTGGGACATACAACATACTTGGTGGCGTTAGCAATGTATGGGGTAATGGTCGAATGATGGCAGGAACACTGGATAGCTTTAGCTCCTGCCCATGCAAAGCAAGGCTAATAAACTCCATCACTGATTGCTACAGTAAAGATGATGAGCCAGCCCAAGCAAGATCTTTCGTTGAAATTGAACAAAAGCAGTTAATAACAACACCTAAGCCATCATCAACTGTTAATAATGTTTTTAATAATACTCACAATGTACCAGTAATCACCTCAAATTCACCTATCAACGAAGCATTTATAAAAGATCCAATTAATATCTATGTGATGATAGCTATAGACTGGGAAGGACATATCGGGCTTATTATTGGTGATGGAGAAGACGCCATACTTTATGATCCAGGAGGCTCATATACAGGCTGCTATAATCGACGCTGTGAAGATGGCGCACCAACTCATAGGGGATCGAATGACCAATTTCCTTATCCAATGTGGGAGTGGAATGATTATTTATTCTATCACCTTGCAAGTGGGCCAAATGTCTCTATAGTTCAATTTACTATACCGAAAAAACAAGCCGACCATTTAATACAAATCATAGATGAGATGGGAGGTGTTTTTCCTGGTTTCTGTGCTGCAAAAATATCTGAAGCTTTGAGGGCAAGTGGAGGTATATTCAGTAAGCTACCAACTGTTGCATACATGAGATGGCCAAGTACTTTCAAAAGTGAATTGATGGATCTATATTTTCCAAGCCGAGAATGGTGGAAGCTAAATGGCGCTTATTAAAAAGAGAAATATCGCATCCTACATTGCTTACTGTCTAGGCATTATCTTTTTCTATCTTGAATCCGTTAAAGGTATTTTTTTTAAAATATTCCCTAAACCAGGACGATTTTGGCAATATGATGATCATTTAAGCTTACTCACGGATATGCTATGTATTACCTTAATTGTCTTGCTCATTATGCTTTGTATAAGAAAATTTCCGAATAAGCATTTTATATTTATTATTCTGCCCTATTTTCTATCAATCATCTCTTGGTATTACATCAACATTCTACCTGATCCTGATTTGGGAAAGAAACTAGGAACAACAACGGGTGTTTGGGGAGCGCTATTTATTACTCAATATATAATGCATGGTGTTTGGTTAATCCCATTGATTGCATACCCTGCGGATTTTTCTTTCCGTAAACTCATAAAACAATGTAATGAAAACTAAATTTAACTTAATTAAGGGTTCTAATAACTATATAGCGTTTTGCTTAGGCATTCTTGTTTTCTACCTAACAATGGTAAAACAAGTTTTTTTTACGTTTTTTCGACAAGTTGATAATTTTGCCTTAATCCATCAGAACTTAGAAATGTTAACGTTTGTATTTATTGGCTTAGCAATTTTTATGTCCATTCTTTTGTTCTTCCATAAAACAATTAATAAACATATTACATTTTTACTGCTGCCATATTTACTATCTGTCATGACATGGCTCTATACAAATTACATTCCCAGTGTTAAATTTTATAGAAAACTCAGTAGCTACGGTGAGTTTGAAGCTATTTTTATAGTATCCTACATAATCTATGGTGTGTGGTTAATACCACTAACAGATTACACTTTTAGTTTCTTACTTCGTAAATTAGAAAAAAAACATGGGCTTCAGTGATATAAGATGCCTACTAAAATATCCTATATCTCATTATCTTTAGGTATTTTATTTTATTACCTTGAAATGGTTCATGAGTTTTTTTTCAGGCTGTATCCGAAAGCAATGAAT
>NZ_JAERJY010000169.1:0-7079 GCF_018257375.1 Providencia sp. JGM181
AGACAGCTTTCATATTATATAGCCCATATTTCTTAGCATTAATCCAAGAGGATGCTCTTATCGCACCTTTTGCAAAGGTCATGCGACTGGAAGCCTTGTGGCTTATCTCTACACGCTCGCCAATATCGGCAAACATTGCAGTGTGTTCACCAACAATATCGCCAGCACGCACCGTAGCAAAACCAATCGTACCCGGTTCACGCTCTCCGGTATAACCTTCTCGTGCATACACCGCGCACTCTTTTAGGTCTTTGCCTAATGCATCCGCGATAGATTCCCCCATCGCCAACGCAGTGCCTGAAGGGGCATCAACTTTATGACGATGATGGGCTTCAATAATTTCAATATCGGTGTAATCTCCCATCACTTTCGCCGCTTTTTCCAGTAATTTCAGCACCAGATTCACACCGACGCTAAAGTTGGCAGCGAAGACAATTGGGATAGATTTTGCGGCTTCAGCAATGGCCAATTTTCCTTGTTCATCAAAGCCTGTGGTACCAATGACCATGCCTTTTTGATGAGATTGACAGAATGCTAAGTACTGTAATGTGCCTTCAGGGCGAGTGAAATCAATCAGTACATCAAAATCATTAACCACAGAATTTAGGTCGCTAACGACTTTCACACCAATTAGTCCAATTCCCGCCAACTCGCCCGCATCAGTTCCTACAAGCGAAGAGCCCTCACGCTCAATGGCTGCGCCAAGTTGAATTCCATCTTGTTCTTGTGCTGCTTGAATTAATTGGCGCCCCATGCGCCCACCCGCACCGACAATCGCAACGCGTACAGTTGAATCTGCCATTTTTGATCCTTTCGTGAATATTGAGGCGAAAACCAAAATAAAATCTTGGTTATACCTTAAAGAAACTTGAATCGGGACGCCAGCACTAATCTGGAGATATTAATAAAACCGTATAGAGGGGAATGATTATCAGAAAAAATTGTATTGATATAGGATGGGATGTTGAAAAATAGAAAACCGCGGCGGCTAAATCAGCCGCCACTATAATAAGTAAATCAATGTATTAGTTAATTTCTTTAACGTCCACACGCAGCTCTTTAGGTACTTCAAAAACGATATTCTCTTCTCGTCCTTGTAGCTCAACCACGGAGTCTGCACCCAACACTTTCAGTCTATCAATTACTTGGCGGACTAAAATATCAGGTGCGGATGCCCCCGCAGTTAATCCGATAATTTTCTTATCTTTTAACCACTCAGTTTGAATATCTTCAGCACCATCAATCAGAAATGCGGCCTTCCCCATTCGAGACGCTAATTCAGCTAAACGGTTTGAGTTTGAGGAATTTTTCGAACCGACAACTAATACGATATCGGCTTTTTCCGCGAGCTCACGCGCCGCTTCTTGGCGGTTCGTGGTCGCATAGCAAATATCGTCTTTACGAGGTCCCACAATATTTGGGAATCGACGAGTAAGTGCATCAATCACATCGGAGGTATCATCCACTGAAAGCGTCGTTTGCGTCATAAAGCTCAGGTTGTTTTCATCTTTTACCTGCAGCTTCCAAACGTCTTCTGGACTTTCAACGAGATACATCCCCCCTTCAGGGTTATTGTATTGCCCCATTGTCCCTTCCACTTCAGGGTGTCCTGCGTGACCGATTAAAATCGCTTCTTTGCCTTTACGGCTTGCACGAGCCACTTCCATATGCACTTTAGTCACTAATGGGCAGGTCGCATCAAATAGCATGGTTAAATCGCGGGAACGGGCTTCTTGGCGAATGGCTTGTGAAACACCATGAGCTGAGAAAATCAGAATAGAGCCATCGGGAACTTCAGAGATTTCTTCAATGAAGATAGCGCCACGCTGACGTAAATCATCAACCACATAACGGTTATGCACCACTTCATGGCGAACGTAAATCGGTGCGCCATAAATTTCTAAGGCGCGTTCAACAATACTGATTGCACGGTCAACACCCGCACAAAATCCACGAGGATTAGCCATTAATATTTGCATGGTGACTCTCCAATTGTGGGTCTATTTCTAGCACTTCAATTTCAAAGGTAATTTGTTGCTCAGCAAGAGGATGGTTAAAATCAACAGTAATTGATTCCCCTTCGATTGCCTTCACAACACCCGGCATTTCGCTTCCATTCATGCCCGTAAACAGCATGATGGTACCAATTTCAGGGATCCCCGTTTCCATAAAATCACGCAATGAAAAGTATTGCACTAAGTCTGGATTATGTTTCCCGAATACCGTATCCCCTGCTAAGGAAAATGTTTTCTTTTCACCTTCAGATAGCCCAATAAGTTGTGCTTCTAATTCTGGCGACAGTGAATCATTTCCAAGAGCAAACAACGCAGGCTTTCCTTGTGCGTGAGAAGAATCTGCCGTGGAGCCATCTTCTAATTTCAGAGTGAAATGCAGTAAAACAGAACTCTGCGCCTGTATTTGAGTAGACATAATCTAAACCTGTTTTTTATCATAAAGTTCAGCCCGACTATCGTCGGGCTGAGATGACTAATATGCAATATTGTGTTTTATCAACCTATCGCGCTATCTGTTCTATTTGGCATCTTGCTGTTTGGGTTTATCCGGCAAAAAGCCTTCAAAAATCACCAATGCCGCACCAATACAAATGGCCATATCCGCCAAATTGAAGGTCGGCCAGTGCCAGTTGCCTACATAAAAATCAATATAGTCAACCACAAAGCCATGCACTAAACGGTCAAATAAATTACCGATCGCACCACCAATAATTAACGCATAAGCAATATTGCTCAGGCGTTTTTTCACGCTTTGGCGATACATCATCACCATTAACGTAATGGAGATGGCAATAGCTATTCCAGCAAAGAACCAGCGCTGCCAGCCGCCTTTATCCGCCAGAAAACTGAATGCCGCACCAAAATTTTGAGCGTACATAAGGTTAAAGTACGGAATTAAAGGGTGTGGATCGTACAAAGTCAGCTCTTTTAAGACCAATTGCTTAATTGCTAAATCTGCAACGATAATCACAACCGTCAGCCACAGCCAACGCAAACCAGTAGAACAAATAGGTGTCTTCATTAAGCAAACTTACGTAATTCACCGTTTCCGGCTACGTTAGTCACACAGCGACCACAAATTTCAGGTTGTTCTGCCGCTGCACCAATATCACTTGCATAATGCCAGCAACGAGGACATTTTTCCCCAGCCGCTTTACTGAAGGCAATTTTCAGGCCTTTCAGTTCACTGTCTTGTGCATCCGTAGGCGCCGTTGCAATATCAGCCACATTCGCTTGAGATGTTAACAGTGCAAAACGCAATTCATCGCCTAAGCTATTTAACTTAGCGGCTAACGTACTATCTGCATATAGCGTTACCGATGCTTCTAACGAACCACCAATGTGCTTGTCTGTACGTGCTTGTTCCAGAACTTTGTTCACTTCGCCACGTACGGCTAACAGTTCAGACCAGAAACCATCATTCATCGCTTCAGATTCGTCTAAACCGAATAAACCCTGATACCACTCTTCAGTGAGAACGAATTGAGCACGTTTACCTGGTAATTCATTCCAGATTTCATCAGAGGTGAAGGACAGAACAGGTGCAATCCAACGAACCAACGCTTCCACGATATGGAACAGAGCAGTTTGGCAGCTACGACGCGCAACGCTATCACTTTTCGCGGTGTATTGACGATCTTTGATAATATCCAGATAGAACGAGCCCATCTCGATAGAGCAGAAATGCATTAAGCGTTGGATAACACCTAAGAAATCATACTCATCGTACGCTTTTGCAATCTCTTTTTGTGCTTCTAATGCACGACCAACCGCCCAGCGATCTAACACCACCATATCTTCTGGTTTCACCATATCGGTTTCTGGATTGAAACCATTCAAGTTTGCCAGTAAGAAACGCGCGGTATTACGGATACGGCGATAAGAGTCCGCTGCACGTTTTAAAATTTCATCAGATACCGCGATTTCGCCCGTATAGTCAGTTGATGCCACCCACAGACGCAGGATATCAGCGCCCAGTTTGTTCATCACATCTTGCGGACTAACCGTATTACCTAAAGATTTAGACATCTTACGGCCTTGACCATCAACGGTAAAACCGTGGGTCAAAACTTGGCGGTAAGGTGCTTTACCTTTCATCGCAGTAGACAGCATCAGAGAAGACATGAACCAACCACGGTGTTGGTCAGAACCTTCCAGATACATATCTGCGGAGTTACCATGGAATTCAGGACGAGCGTCAACCACAGCAAAGTGAGTCGATCCTGAATCGAACCAAACGTCTAGTGTGTCTGGTACTTTACGATAAGTTTCAGCATCAGCGCCCAGCAATTCAGCAGGGTCTAAATCCCACCATGCTTGGATACCATCAACTTCAACGCGCTTAGCGACTTCTTCCATCAGCTCTAAAGTACGCGGATGCAGTTCTTCAGTCTCTTTATGCACGAATAACGACATTGGGGTACCCCAAGTACGTTGACGTGAAATACACCAGTCAGGACGGTTTTCAACCATTGACTCGATACGTGCACGACCCCAACCTGGAATCCACTGAACAATGTCGATCTCTTTCAGAGATTGTTCACGCAAACCGTTTTTATCCATGCCGATAAACCATTGTGGTGTCGCACGGAAAATAACTGGGGTTTTATGGCGCCAGCAACATGGGTAGCTGTGGGAGATAGCTTTTTTATACATCAGTAAGCCTTTCTCATTCAGGATTTCCAGCACCACATCGTTAGCTTTGAAAATAAATAAACCGTCTAAGCCTGGGTAGGTATTTGGTAAGAAGCAGCCATCTGGCCCGACTGGGTTCGCCGTTTCTAAACCATATTTTTGTCCAACAACATAGTCTTCAGGACCATGGCCTGGCGCTGTATGTACCGCACCTGTACCTGCATCTAGCGTGACGTGATCGCCTAAAATTGCAGGCACATCAAAGCCCATAAATGGATGAGCGAAACGCAGTAACTCTAATGAGCTACCTTCGCACTCGCCTAGTACCGTCCATGACTCAACACCGACAGTCTTCATGACTTCTTCAACTAAGTCAGTTGCCAGAATGACTAAATCACCATTCGCATCCACCAGAGAGTATTTGAATTCTGGGTTCAGAGAGATTGCACGGTTAGCAGGTAACGTCCAAGGCGTTGTCGTCCAGATCACTAAAGATGGTGTTTTATCGCTAGCAACACCAAATTTTTCGCAAACAGCTTTGCTATCTACCGCAGGGAAGCGAACGTAGATAGATGGAGATGTTTTGTCGTAATACTCAACTTCCGCTTCAGCCAATGAAGAACCACATGCTGTACACCAGTGAACGGGTTTTGCCCCTTTCACTAAGTGACCATTTGCAACGGTTTTCGCCAGAGCACGGATGATGTTCGCTTCGGTTTTAAAATCCATGGTCAGGTAAGGTTTGTCCCACTCACCCAGCACACCTAAGCGGATAAAATCAGCTTTTTGCCCTTCAATTTGCTCTTTGGCATATTCACGGCATTTTGCACGAAATTCAGCGGCGGAAACTTTTTCCCCTGGTTTACCTACGATTTGTTCAACTTTGTGTTCGATAGGTAAGCCATGGCAATCCCAACCAGGGATGTATGGGGAATCAAAGCCCGCCAGCCCTTTGGATTTAATAATAATATCTTTGAGAATTTTGTTTACTGAGTGACCAATATGAATACTGCCGTTAGCATACGGAGGACCATCGTGCAGAATAAAGGTTTTCTTGCCCGATTTTGCTTTACGGATTGCCTGATACAAACCTTCTTTGTACCAGCGCTCTAACATCTGTGGTTCGCGTTTAGCGAGATCGCCACGCATTGGGAACCCTGTTTCTGGTAGATTCAGGGTATTTTTATAGTCACTCATCGATTCTCAGTTCCAATTTTCCGCTAAATTATCTGATTCCAATTGCTGCGAGATATTCTCTGGCTGCAACTACATCATTAGCAATTTGCTCCTTCAGCGCGTCCAACGAAGCAAACCGCTGTTCGTCACGTAATTTTTTACGTAACACAACATCAATATGACGCCCATATAAATCCATATGAGCATCAATCAGATGGACTTCTAACTGGGTACCTTTTCCAGATACCGTTGGACGTGTGCCAATGTTTGCCACGCCCGGTACAGGCTTATCGCCTAGACCATGAACTTCTACAGCATACACGCCAGTCACGGGTGTGACTAAACGTTTTAACGGTAGGTTTGCTGTCGGAAAACCTATCGTACGACCTAGCTGATTACCGTGAACCACACGCCCACTAATGCGGTATGTGTGACCTAATAAATTTTCAGCTAATGCCAGATCGTTGTTTTGTATTGCTTTACGGATTGCAGTGCTGCTGACGCGCACACCTGAATCACAAAAGCTTTCGGTGTCTGCAACTTCAAAACCAAATCTTTGACCGGCTTGCTGTAAAAAAGAAAAATCCCCCATCCGATTTTTTCCGAACCGGAAATCATCACCAATGGCGAGATATTTCACACCGAGTTTGTCGACTAATAAGTCAGACACAAAAGCATCTGGCGTTAATGAGGCAAAATGCTGGTTAAATTCCACACATAATAGATAATCGACCCCGCTATCAGCAAGGTACTTCACTTTATCTCTTAGGCGTGTCAAACGCGCAGGAGCCTTATCACCCGTAAAAAATTCAAGGGGTTGTGGTTCAAATATCATCACAACAGTTGGCAAACCTAACTGTTTACCCTTGAGCTTCAAATTTTGAAGTAATACTTGGTGCCCACGATGAACACCATCAAAATTACCAATAGTCAGTACGCAACCATGATGGTACGACCGGATATTTTGTATACCGCGAATTAGCTCCATAACTGGCTCAATACCGAGGAAATTGCAGGATTATACCTTGTACGACGCATAAGGTTAACCTAAGTTCGTAAAAGCTTTCATTAAACCCTATTTTTTTGATCACTACACTATTTAATCAGATGATTTTACACTGCTAAGCATCTTTCTGCACGACACCGCGCCGCTGAATCTGATCATTGTCGATAGGCAAATCAAAAACTGGTTCATGCGTTATTTACTCCCTACCGTCTCGATACACTTTTTCAACAATGGCAACCACGGACATC
>NZ_JAERJY010000016.1:0-35491 GCF_018257375.1 Providencia sp. JGM181
TGGGGTATCGCCAAGCGGTAAGGCACCAGGTTTTGATCCTGGCATCCCCAGGTTCGAATCCTGGTACCCCAGCCATCTATTATCCTACCAAGTAGTAAAATCACACAGTAAAGAAAATACAATGGCTATGTAGCTCAGTTGGTTAGAGCACAACACTCATAATGTTGGGGTCACAGGTTCGAATCCCGTCGTAGCTACCATTTCTTTTTTGTTGGGGTATCGCCAAGCGGTAAGGCACCAGGTTTTGATCCTGGCATCCCCAGGTTCGAATCCTGGTACCCCAGCCATCCTCTCTTGTATCCATCATCAAAAAATACTCTCAAAACAATTTAAAAATTTAAGTAAATAAACTTAATGCGTTATTTATTTAATGCTTTTTAAAACTATCATTCTGCCTTTAAATTTTCTTTTAACCTTTTAAAAAACATTTAACACATCCCATTTACCTTTACGCAACCTTTGTGTCGGAAGTGTGATGTCAGTCATTTTCACATAACCAAATAAAGTGGTAATCTTGCGGCGAATTGTAGTTAGATTAGATTAGTAATACGTAAGCCCCCTTTCGTCTTAAATTATCAGTCCAACTTTCCAATCCATCTCAACTCAGTTGTAAAAAAACCAATAATTATAATTGCTATAACACAATATTTTTACAGAGAAAACTTATGCGAAACATAATAAAACAACCACTATATAAAATTTTATATGTGCAGGTCATCGTCGCCATCACTCTTGGTATTGCCCTTGGGCATTTTTTCCCAGACATCGGAGAGTCATTAAAACCGTTGGGTGATGCGTTTATTAAAATCGTAAAAATGATTATTGCCCCAGTCATTTTCTTAACGGTTGTGACTGGTATTTCAGGCATGACCAACATGAGAGCCGTTGGTAGCGTTGCAGGTAAAGCAATGCTGTACTTCATCACATTCTCAACTATCGCACTGATTATTGGTTTAATCGTCGCTAACGTCATTCAGCCAGGCTCTGGACTGAATATTGACCCTGCAACCTTAGATAATGCCAAAGTGGCGGGTTATGTTGAAAAAGCACACGAATCTACCATCGTTGGCTTCTTCATGAATATTATTCCAGACACCGTTATTAGCCCATTGGTGAACGGAAACATTCTGCAAGTCCTGTTTATTTCGGTGATTTTTGGTTTAGCACTAGCAGCAACCGGTAAACACGGTGAGCCTATTGTTAAACTGCTGCAAAACTTCTCTGAACCTGTGTTCAAGATGGTTGCGATGTTGATGAAGCTGGCACCTATCGGCGCATTTGGTGCGATGGCATTTACCATTGGTAAATACGGTATTTCGTCTATCGGCAACTTAATGATGCTGATCATGACGTTCTACATCACCTCGCTACTATTTGTTCTAGTTGTACTGGGTGCGGTGGCTAAATATAACGGCTTCTCGATTATTGAGCTTATTAAATACATCAAAGATGAATTATGGTTAGTTCTAGGTACCTCTTCCTCTGAAGCGGCATTACCAAGCTTAATGAGAAAAATGGAACACGCGGGTTGTGAAAAATCCGTCGTAGGCTTAGTGATCCCTACCGGTTATTCATTTAACCTCGATGGCACCAACATCTACATGACGATGGCAGCGCTGTTTATTGCTCAAGCGACCAATATTGAACTGACTCTCTGGCAGCAAATTTCCCTGCTGTTAGTTGCGATGATCAGCTCTAAAGGTGCAGCAGGTGTAACGGGTGCAGGTTTCATTACCTTAGCGGCAACGCTGATGGTCGTACCAAGCATTCCAGTTGCAGGTATGGCACTGATTCTGGGTATCGACCGCTTTATGTCTGAGTGCCGTGCGCTGACCAACTTAGTCGGTAACGCTTGTGCATGTATCGTGGTTGCGCGTTGGGAAAAAGAGTTAGATACCGAAAAACTGGCGCATGCATTCTCATCCAAAGGTGAATCTTTAGATTCAATCATCACCGAAGAAGATGTAGTACAACCAACGAGTTCTGTCGATATCGCAAATAATAAATAATTTATTACTGCCATAACGAAAATAAGCCGCAATCGCGGCTTATTTTTTATCTAACAAATTAAAGTTCAGTCACGACTTCATTCAATGGAAGACGCACTTTCGGTAAGGCAGAATTAAAATCGTCTTCAGTTTTATAACCCAGCGCAACTACCGTCACCGCACTTAGCCCTTTCTCATTTAAATCGAATTCGTCATTAAGAATTGAAAAATCGAGACCTTCCATTGGCAACGCATCAACCCCTAACACCGCTGCGCCCAATAATAATGCCCCCATATTCAAGTAAACTTGTTTTTCTATCCAATGCGGTAAATCCTTCAATTCATTCTTATGTAAATTCACAAAAAATGAACGAGCCATATGATTTTGCTCTTTAAACTCGCTTTTCTGATATCGCCCTTCTTCATCTTCGAGCTCTAAAAGATGCAGTAAATAATCCTCAGGCAACTCTGTTTTTGCGCACATCACTACCACATGGGATGCATTGCGAATTTTTTCCTCATTGAATGAGTATCCACCTGCCGTCGCATTGATAATTTTTTGTTTTGCTTCAGGGCTACTTACCATCAAGAAATGCCAAGGTTGCACATTGACACTCGAAGGACTTAATTGAAGTAACGCTTTTATCTCACTCAGCGTTTCATCAGAAATCGTTTTATTTGGGTCAAAACTTTTCGTTGCATAACGGGTATTTAAAACATTAATTAAGTTCATTGGATCCTCTAAGTTAAATAAACTGTATTGAATTTTGAACATCCTAATGTTAAAAGTACAAACAGACAAGTACGCACATTAATGGCATATACTATACAAATGGATACTATCAAAAAAAGACGTTATACAAACTACACCTACGATGGATGCCCTGTTGAAGCCTCATTAGAGCTAATGGGAGGAAAAGGGAAAGGCGTGATCCTGTATCATTTACAGGGAAAAACGCTGCGATTTAATGAAATAAAAAGGAAATTAGTTTTCATTACACCGCGCATGCTGACCAAGCAATTACGAGAACTCGAAAGTGACGGGCTAATTACTCGCCATGTCTATCCCGAAGTGCCACCCAAAGTTGAGTACTCAATGACCCCTGCGGGTGAATCTTTAAGTGCGGTGATTAATGCACTGCAAGAGTGGGGAGAAAAATATGGGATCCCGCTATTAAATATGCAAGAGCAAGATGTAAATACAGAAGAGTAATATGAAGAAGTTACCCAGAAACTTATCTGGGTAACAAATAACAATAAATAGGTTCAATACCATCAATGGGTTAGATTACAGCCCCAGCGCATATTTTAACGCTAATTTTTTCGCCTCGCCCGCACGTTGCGCGGTCATCAAGCCAAAGTTTCTCAGCATTTTCAAGCCCGGTAAATTCTCGCTGAAAGCCATATAGAAAATATCCATCCCCGCCTGCATCACTAGATTGTCGGGTAAACGGCGTCGCTGATAGCGCTTAAGCACATCCAAAGACTCCCATGCCTCAACACACTCACGCGCTTGGTAAATGACCTTCAATAACACATCCACATCGCGATAACCGAGGTTTACACCCTGACCCGCTAACGGATTGATAGTATGCGCCGCATCACCAATCAGCGCTAATCCATCCATCACATAGCGGCTTGCATGGTGACGAGTTAACGGAAATGCACCCGATGCGATAGCTTTTACTGCACCAAGCCGTTCAGGAAACGCTTCCGAGATAGCGCCTGTGAGCTGCTCCATAGACATACTTTGCAAACGGCGAATTTTGGCAGGACTGTCATACCAAACGAGGGACGCCCAATTATCATACAATGGTAAAAATGCCCTTGGGCCTGACGGGAAAAATTGCTGCCATGTACGGTCTTGTTGCGGCGTATCCGTTTGGATAGTGATCAACATGCAAGATTGACGATATTGCCAGCCTCGGCTACCAATACCTGCCATTTTACGCACTTGAGAATTAGCGCCATCCGCGCCAACCACCAGTTTGGTTTCCAGAATACGCCCATCTTCCAACTCAACCATCCAGTGTTTTTGCCCATGGGGTTGATGTAAATTCACCAACGTCGCTGGGCAAACTAATTCTAGATTGCTGTACAGTTCGCATTCGCGCCACAATGCCAACTGTAAAACGCGGTTTTCCACCATAAAGCCAAGCTCAGGCAAGCCTAAACTTTTGGCATCAAAAATCACATTGCTGCCCGGCTCTTCCCAGGTTTCTAATTCGCGATAAGGCGCACTGCGCATCGCTTCTACATGTTTCCATGCCCCTAATTGCTTCAGCAATTCAATAGAAGCACTGCTGATGGCAGAGATACGCACATCTGGCGTACTGCTCACATCAAACTCGGTCGGCTGGGCTTTCTCAAGTAAAGCCACTTTCATCCCGTCTTGGGCGAAGCCTAATGCCGCTGCGGCGCCGGTCATTCCCGCACCAACCACAACAACATCATAAAATTCAGTTAGTTTATTCATCATGATAGCTACTATTAACTGTTTGATTTATTTAGTATACCGAAAAATTCTTACCCCCGCAGGCAATATCTACGCTCGGGCTCTGGTCACTGATGCCTCAAATGAATACAATACTCGTCAATCTTTAAAACAATAGGCAAATAGCCTGCCCTTAAGTATTTGGTGATGATATTATTTTAGCATGTTATTACTGGGTAATTTTTGCATTTAATCCAATACAGAACGCTGTTCTTAATCAAAATGCGGTGAATTTCCCCATCATCATAGGGTAGGACTTTGGATTTACAACGCGTTTCGAAGTCCCTATTTTAGACCTCGAAAACACCGGATACACGACATGTCGACAAATAAAAAGTTATATATGAAAACTTGGGGCTGCCAGATGAACGAATACGATTCATCTAAAATGGTCTCTTTATTAGAAAGCACCCACGGCTATCAACTGACTGAAATTGCTGAAGAAGCAGATCTGTTGTTATTAAACACTTGTTCGATCCGCGAAAAAGCCCAAGAAAAGGTGTTCCACCAGCTTGGTCGTTGGAAATTCTTCAAAGACAAAAATCCTGACATTATCATTGGTGTCGGTGGCTGTGTCGCATCACAAGAAGGTGATTTTATTCGCCAGCGCGCACCTTGCGTTGATATCGTTTTCGGTCCGCAAACTCTGCACCGTTTACCGGAAATGATTAACCAGATTCAAGGTAACCGCAGCCCAATTATTGATATTAGCTTTCCTGAAATTGAAAAATTCGACCGCCTACCAGAGCCTCGTGCTGAAGGCCCAACCGCGTTCGTTTCTATCATGGAAGGCTGCAACAAATACTGTACGTTCTGCGTTGTGCCATACACACGCGGCGAAGAAGTTAGCCGCCCTTGTGACGACATCCTGTTTGAAATTGCACAGTTAGCGGCGCAAGGCGTGCGTGAAGTGAATTTACTGGGTCAAAACGTTAACGCCTACCGTGGCGAGACGTTCGACGGTGAAATCTGCTCATTTGCCGAATTATTACGTTTAGTGGCCTCTATCGACGGTATTGACCGCGTACGCTTCACCACTAGCCACCCAATCGAATTTACCGATGACATCATCGAAGTGTATCGCGATACCCCAGAGCTAGTAAGTTTCTTACACTTACCAGTGCAAAGTGGCTCTGACCGCGTACTCACCATGATGAAGCGTGCGCATACTGCATTGGAATATAAGGCGATTATCCGTAAATTACGTGAAGCGCGCCCAGGTATTCTGATCAGCTCCGACTTTATTGTTGGCTTCCCTGGCGAAACCACCGATGATTTCGAAAAAACCATGAAGCTAATTGCTGACGTGAATTTTGATATGAGCTACAGCTTCGTCTACTCAGCTCGTCCGGGTACACCAGCCGCTGATTTACCGGATGATGTTAGCGAAGACGAGAAAAAACAACGTCTGTATCTGCTGCAACAGCGCATTAATCAGCAAGCAATGAGCTTCAGCCGTGCCATGCTGGGAACAGTACAACGTATTTTAGTGGAAGGCACTTCACGTAAAAATGTGATGGAGCTTTCAGGTCGTACCGAAAATAACCGCGTAGTGAACTTTGAAGGCACTCCGGACATGATCGGTAAATTTGTTGATGTCGAAATCGTCGATGTTTATACCAACTCTTTACGCGGTAAAGTGATTCGTACCGAAGATCAAATGGATCTGCGTGTTCATGAATCCCCAGAATCCGTGATTGCACGTACCCGTAAAGAAGATGAACTTGGCGTTGGTAACTTCCAACCCTAAAGATAGGATACTCAGTGACCGATAACAAACCTTTGCAAATCGCAACACAAGAGATTTTTTTAGAGCCCGCAGATAATCAGCGTTTAATGAGCCTTTGCGGGCCATTTGACGACAACATTAAGCAATTAGAGCGTCGTCTTGGCATTGAAATCAATCGCCGAGACAACCGTTTTAAGCTTTCAGGTAAAGCGCTTAATATCCAAGCGGCCAGTAAGATTTTACGCCAGCTGTACGTTGATACCGCGCCAATCCGCGGTGTGATCCCTGACATTGATCCTGAAAATATTCACCTTGCCATTGTTGATAGCCGAGTGCTTGAGCAATCCGCAGAAAGCGTGCCTGATTATGGTAAAGCCGTGAATATCAAGACCAAGCGTGGCGTGATCAAACCTCGTACCCCAAATCAGGCGCAGTACATTGCCAATATCTTAGATCACGATATTACATTTGGGATTGGTCCTGCGGGAACGGGTAAAACTTACCTCGCTGTTGCAGCCGCCGTCGATGCATTAGAACGCCAAGAAGTACGCCGTATTCTGCTCACCCGCCCTGCGGTTGAAGCTGGCGAAAAATTGGGGTTCTTACCGGGTGATTTAAGCCAGAAAGTGGATCCTTATCTACGCCCTCTGTATGACGCACTGTTTGAAATGCTCGGTTTTGAAAAAGTGGAAAAACTGATTGAGCGTAATGTGATTGAAGTGGCTCCGCTGGCTTACATGCGGGGTCGCACACTGAACGATGCGTTTATCATTTTAGATGAGAGCCAAAACACCACCATCGAACAGATGAAAATGTTTTTAACCCGTATTGGTTTTAACTCTAAAGCTGTCGTCACTGGGGATATCACTCAAGTCGACTTGCCAAGAGGTAGCAAATCCGGCTTAAGACACGCCATCGAAGTGTTGTCGAACGTGGATGATTTAAGCTTTAATTTCTTCCATAGCGAAGACGTGGTGCGTCACCCTGTCGTAGCGAAAGTTGTCATGGCTTATGAAGCATGGGAAGAGCAAGACAGCAAACGTCGCCAGCAACTGAAAGAAGAAAAAGAGCAACAACGTGAGTTTGAAAAGCAGGAAAATCACTAAATGAGCGATGTTATTCTCGATTTACAAATAGCGAGCGAAAATACCGACGGCTTACCCTCTGAAGAGATGTTCCAGCGCTGGGTCAATGCGGTATTACCCAAGTTTCAAGCTGAAAGTGAAGTCACTATTCGTATTGTTGATGAAGCCGAAAGCCATGAATTAAATCTGACTTATCGTGGAAAAGATAAGCCGACTAACGTGCTGTCATTTCCATTTGAAGCGCCACCTGAAGTGGAACTTCCGCTGTTAGGGGATTTAATTATTTGCCGCCAAGTGGTGGAGCAAGAAGCTGCCGAGCAGCAAAAAAGTGAAGAAGAACATTGGGCGCACATGGTGGTTCACGGTTGCCTGCATTTACTTGGCTATGATCATATTGAAGATGATGAAGCTGAAGAAATGGAAGGATTAGAAACCGAGATCCTCGCAGAGATGGGTTATGCCGATCCGTATCTTGCGGAAAAAGAGTGAGCTCACTATAATTTTTAACGTTAACAAGCATTTTTAGACGTAAAACGATGTCTGTAAACGTAAAGAATATGCTTCGACGCTAACCCATAAATTGTTTCGCTAAACAAAATGTTTTAAGCTAAACAATTCATACCTAACTCTATGGGTTAGCAATTTTTCTAATTAACTGAGGAATAATAAATTAAACGCCATGAGCGACGATAACTCTTCGAGTAGTGACACCCCTGGGCCTAAGAAAGGTTTTTTTGCATTGTTAAACCAACTTTTCCATGGTGAACCTAAAAACCGTGATGATTTGGTCGAATTAATTCGTGATTCTGAACAAAACGATTTAATTGACCCGGATACCCGTGAAATGCTGGAAGGCGTCATGGATATTGCCGATCAGCGGGTACGTGACATCATGATCCCTCGCTCTCAAATTGTTACCTTAAAACGTAACCAAAGCCTTGATGAGTGCCTCGATGTCATCATCGATTCTGCCCACTCTCGCTTCCCTGTTATCAGCGAAGATAAAGATCATATTGAAGGGCTATTAATGGCAAAAGATTTACTGCCATTTATGCGTACCGATGCAGAACCATTCAGTATTGATAAAGTGTTACGTCAGGCCGTTGTTGTTCCTGAAAGCAAACGAGTAGACCGCTTACTCAAAGAATTCCGTTCCCAGCGTTACCACATGGCCATCGTTATTGATGAGTTTGGTGGTGTCTCTGGTTTAGTGACTATTGAAGATATTTTAGAGCTGATTGTCGGTGAGATTGAAGACGAGTATGACGACCAAGATGATGTGGATATCCGCCAGCTGAGCCGTCATTCGTACTCTGTTCGCGCCTTGACTCAAATTGAAGACTTTAATGACGCCTTTGGCACACATTTTAGTGATGATGAGGTAGATACCGTTGGGGGCTTAGTGATGCAAGCCTTTGGTCACTTACCATCCCGTGGTGAAACCATTACCATCGATAACTACCAATTTAAAGTTTCCATGGCGGATAGCCGTCGAATTTTACTGCTTCAAGTGAAAATTCCTGACGATGCCCCAGTGCCTACTTTGGATGAAGAACAGAGTTAATGAACTTATCCTCTACTTATCAAAGCCAGTGGCTACGCCTGCTGCTGGCTTTACTATTCGGAGCCAGTGGTACACTGGCTTTTTCGCCTTTTGACTTCTGGCCCGCCGCTCTCCTTTCCATTTTCTTTCTCCAGCTATTAACCCTACACAGAACCGCCAAGCAAGCTTTTGCTATCGCGTTCGCATGGGGATTTGGCTTATTTGGCAGCGGCGTCAACTGGGTGTATGTCAGTATCGCCGATTTTGGTGGGATGCCGGATGCCGTTAACGTATTTATCGTTATCTTGCTGGCTGCCTATCTGTCGCTGTATCCTGGTCTATTTGGCCTGCTGCTCAATAAACTCACTCCTAATGCCAATATTTGGCGCTTAGTGTTGATGGCACCCGCGCTATGGCAAGTGACAGAGTTTCTGCGTGGCTGGGTTCTGACTGGCTTCCCATGGCTGCAATTTGGTTATACCCAGATTGATGGACCGATGAAATCATTAGCGCCGATTTTTGGTGTTGAGATGATAACCCTGCTGCTATTTAGCATCAGCGGCTTGCTCGTCTTAACAGTCATTCGTCGCAGTTTTATTCCTCTAGCCTGTGCGGCTGCGCTGTTACTGGTTCCTCTGCTAGCCAAAAACGTCCAGTGGTTCACGCCGCTGAATGATAAGACTATGGAAGTGGCATTGGTGCAGGGCAATATCCCTCAATCCATGAAATGGGAAGCAGGCTTTTTGCAGCAAACCAAAGATCGCTATATCAAGCTTTCCAGCCCTTATATTGGCAAAGCCGATATGATTATTTGGCCTGAGTCAGCCATTCCTGTGGTGGAACTGGAAAATCAGCCGTGGCTTAAAGCGCTGGACACGTTGCTGAATGAAACCAAAACGCGGTTAATTACCGGAACTGTCGATGCCAAACCCGTCAATGGTGATTCGGTATTCTATAACTCCATCATTGTGCTAGGCGATAGAAAACCCTATCTCTACCCGACTAAGAATCGTTATAACAAGCATCACTTAGTCCCATTTGGTGAGTTCGTCCCGTTGGAAGATTTACTTCGCCCGCTTGCGCCATTCTTTAATTTACCAATGTCGGGCTTTAGCCGTGGAGATTATCAACAGGCTCAATTAGCAATTGGTAATATTCATCTAACAGCAACCATTTGCTATGAAATTATTCTGGGTACTCAAGTTAGAGATAACTTCAAACCTGACAGTGACTACTTACTGACAATTTCAAATGATGCATGGTTTGGCGAATCGATTGGTCCTTGGCAGCATTTCCAAATGGCAAGAATGCGCTCATTAGAACTCGGTCGCCCACTATTACGCGCTACCAACAATGGCGTAACGGCAGTCATCAGTGCGGATGGTTCCATTCAAGGTATTCTGCCACAGTTCCAAGATGCGGTTCTGGCTGAGAAAGTCACACCAACAACGGGATTAACCCCTTATGCTCGTTGGAGTAACTGGCCGATGTGGGGTATGGTCGCTATATTCGGCATTGTCGGATTTACCCTTAACCGTCGTCAAAAACGTCACTAATTGACGCTTTAAACCGATTAAAAATCCCCGACATCTCGATTGATGATTCGGGGATTTTTTTAACCTAACCAATTAATAATCCCTGCGTTTCTGCTATCCCAATTGAGGCAATACAGCCTGCGTTGAAATTCAAATAATCATCTTCAATACCATCGGAAAAAATTACGCCATTTTCAGGCATTAAAGACTCTAATTGTAATGGCGTGGTTTGCTCAATGGTGCCAAACACTAATTCCGTTCCTGTGGTTCGGCTGCGAAAAGGCTCCCTTACGCTGAACTGTAACCGTTTTTCATCCCAACCAAATCCCTGTGATAATGGATGAGAGTGAGTCCCTGCTATCGCCTGAGCCCCTGCAATAATAGATTGAAACCATCCCGTTGATCCTAACCCTGTGGAGACAATAATTCCTGATGATGATTGGAATTCTTGCTGCCCTTGCCATTTCACCCGATAGCGAGCAGATGTATGGCTTTTAGGACCTATAAATAGGTCGTTAACGGCTAATAGTGTTTGCCCATCGTTGGTTGTTGCTTGTGCAAAGGTAACGGATTTTTGATTCACTTTTCCAGTTAATGTACGCGTCACCACGTCAAGTAACTGCCCAATTTCAAAGGGTAGTAATTTACCATCCCAGCGTGTCGGTTCCGGGTTTATGGCGATCACAGGCTGCCCATTAAGGTATTTAAGGGTATTTGCCACTAAACCATCTTGCCCTATGACCACCACGATATCTCGCGCCGAAAACTGATAACTAGGTAACAGTTTTCTTTCCAGTAATTGAAAGCGTCCCATCGTTTTAAGAATTGACTCAGCTTGGATTAACTGCCGCTGATACACATCATGTTCAAGTAGGTAATCACTCACTTCAACATCATTATGTTCAAGGTAAAATTTTGCTTGCGACCAGGTATTGAAACGCTCAATTAATTCCTGCATACGGGTTTTACGCATCACTAACACAAAGCGAACATCATCATACTGACTCATTGTTTAGCTCCTTTTTTCATTAGCTGACCAAATAAATCTGGTGAGAAATTAATTTCACCAATTTTGCCTGCGTTTTGAGCCAAGGATTCAAATGCCATCGCCATCAATTGCTCTGGGTTCATTTTCGCCAATGCCATCGCCTTCAAATTCTCCACTGGCAATTGGCTATACGCTTTCATTTTAGCTTCGATGGCATAAGCATCCGCTTCTGATTGAGTACGTTGGTTTTCAACACTCAGCGCCACCAGCTCATTACGCTTAGCTTCCAAATTAACCTGAGCTATTAACTCTTCTTGTTCAATTTCAGCACGCTCACGCAGCAATGTACGTTCATTATCCAACCGAGCTTCTTCAATTTGCTGCTGCTTGGCTTGTACTGATAAATCCGTTTCTAATTCCGCCTCTTTTATAGTTCTTTCCTGCTCAACGGAGAATTTGCGTCTCGCATAAATCGCATCGTCAGCCTCTTTCAAAATTGATTCCCGTGCTTGAGCTTCCAGCGCTTTGAGCGTTTCAGGAGACGGTGTAATAGCAGAAATTGCCACATCCAAAATTTCTATGCCTAACGATTCAAGTGCAGGATGCTCAGACAGTTGCTGAGAAACCAACAGCACCAATGGTTGCCCCATGAGTAATGCATCTCGCAAATCGGTACTTTGCGTTTTTGCTTGGATGACAGTTTGGGCACTACGAACCACCCTATCACTCAGCTTTAACGGGTCTTCTGACGCATAAGATTTACCATCTTGGGCAAGGTTAAAATTCAAGACATCCGCTGTTTTTTCTGGGTATTTCACTTGAAACGAAATTTGCCCTTGAATACGCAAGCTTTGGAAATCCGCTGTCTGTAGATTAAAAATAAATGGCGCTTCTTGAGCGTTCAAAGGTAATGCCGCAATGGACGTTTTATCTGCGTTATACCAAAAACTTAATCCTTTACCTTGCTTACGTACTGCACCATTAATGGATTGAATAATGAATGTCGATGAATCTGATTTGAAATATTTAAAATTTAACATGGTCTACCCCACTTAGTGTCTTTGTGAAATCAATTAGTGTCTTTATGACCTTAAATAATTATTGTCCTATAGACACAAACAAGTCAACAATTAAATGTCTTAATGACACTAAATAAATTTTCGCGTATGATTTAACGCAAGACTAAAAACGGGGGAAAGGATCTTAATCACATGACAGAAAAAGAGTTTTTATCTAATTATGATCGACGAGATTATTTAACTCCTTTGCTCACGGTGGATACCGTATTATTCACTTATCATGAAAACACCTTAAAAGTGCTGCTCGTGGAGCGCGCTAATTACCCGCAGAAAGGTCAATGGGGGTTACCAGGTGGGTTCGTTGATGAAAATTGTGATGCCACGTTAGACGATACGGTATATCGCAAGTTAAAAGAAAAAACGGGGGTTGTTCCTCCTTATATCGAGCAGTTATATACCGTAGGAAATTCAGAGCGAGATCCTCGAGGCTGGTCAGTGACAGTCTGCTATACCGCACTCATTGCTCACCAAGCCTGCGAAGCGCACATTGAAAGTGTACATTCTGTTAAATGGGTTTCAATTGAAGAAATTGAGGGCATGACACTGGCTTTCGATCACTATCAGCTTTATTTACAAGCCCGTGAACGTTTACGCCAGAAATCCCTTTATTCCATTGTGCCGGGATTTGCGCTACCGGAAGTATTCACCTTAGCCGAGCTGCAACATGTTCATGAGGTTTTAATCGGAAAATCCATACAGAATAAGTCTTTCCGCCGCCGTTTAGACCAAGCTGATTTATTGATTGATACAGGGGAAAAACGCCAAGAACGCGGGCGCCCAGCGAATTTATATCGCTTAAAATCCCAATCGGCTGACTATCGGTTTATTCGTAATCTCGAATTTTGATGAAAGAGTTTGAGATTAGAGTTTGATAAGAAAAATGCCCTTGGTGCTGATACCAAGGGCATTTAATTAAAACGAAGCGAGCCATAAACGGCTTTTCAGCCCCAGATAACTCGTCCAGCCAGAAGTAAAACTCACCATTTCGCCTTTATCGATAATCATAAAGGTCGGTGTTGCTGTCACGCCAACCTGCGCAGCCAGCTGACCGTTGGTATCATTCACCACAGGAAAATCTAATTCCTTTTTTTCCATTCCAGCTAACAGTCGAGAAGATTCCCCCGAACGCAGTGCTACCGTCACCACCGGAACCCCTGATTGTGCTAAATCAGAAACGGTTGGCGATGTGAAGCGGCAAACACCGCACCATGTTGCCCAGAAATAGACTAAAACTGGCTGTTTTTGGCTGAGTTCAGCAATAGAAACCACCTCACCCGTTGCAAGGGTGAGTGGCTCTAATAACACGGGGGCAAGGCTTTGCGGTTTACGCCAAAAGTCCATCACCGTAAAAGCGATCGCCAAAATAATCGCTAATACGAGAAGCTCTTTTGACCACTTTTTGAGTCTCCCCATCACGCCATTATTTCGCTTTGCTGAGCTGTTCTTTCACGATGCGTTCAAATTCTTGTGCATCAACAGCCCCTGGGATCATTTCATCACCCACTAACGTTGCTGGCGTACCATTCACGCCTAGCATATTAGCCAGCTCAAGGTTTTTACGGATAGCCGCACGGCTCTTATCACTCGCTTTTAACTTACCATTGCCGGTTGCTTGCAGCGCTTCTTTGATGTTTGAATCAGATAACATACCCTGTTTCGCCATCAGTTTTTGGTGCAGCGCTAAGAACGCTTTTGGGTTTTCCTGCCATAAAGTCATCGCTAGTTGCGAAGATTCCAGCGAGGTTTCCCCTTTAAATGGCAGGTACTTGATAACAACTGCAACATCCGGGTTTTTCTTCACAATATCTTCTAACAGTGGGTCAAAACGTTTGCAGTATGGGCAGTTAAAGTCAGTAAAGTTCACCAAGACTAATTTCGCATCTTTCGAGCCAATACGTGGGCTAGTCGGGTCATTAAACAGGGCATCATGCTGATCTTTTAATACCTGTTTCATTTGCGCTTGTTGTTTTTCACCTTGTTTCGCTTGTAAAGCCACAATCGCTTCTTCCAGGATCTCTGGATTCTCAACTAATGTATCGCGTACCAGCTTACGAACTTGTGCTTCTTGGTCAGCAGTCAGTGGCGCTGCATGTGCTGTGGCCCCTAATACTAGTGAGGAAAATAAAACAGCTAATATCGTCTTTTTCATTTTTCGGCTCCTTTGGCCTCAGTCATAATTGATAATACAGATTCACGATCAAGTATTGTTGACAGTATTTTCCCCTCTGTCAGATTAGGGCCATAAATCTGGTTAAACGGCACAGCCACTTGCCCTCGACGTTGCAAAAACGCCGAGATTTCAGGTGAAGGTTTTGTCCAATCACCCCGTAGCGCGACGACATCCGGTTCACTCAGTAAGTGCTGAATTTCGTCATTAAGTAGGACGTTATATTTATTCGCCTTACACGTCACACACCAGTCTGCAGTCACATCAATAAACACACGTTTATTATCTGCCAGCGCTCGCGTGATTGCGTCTTCAGACAGTGTTTGCCATTGAACCTTATCGGAAACTAGCGTTTGGTGGCCTTGTTGTTGGTCTATCGCCATCCAAGCAAATCCAGCACCCAGTACCGAGAATAATAGGAATGGGAAAATTGCCGCACGTACCCCTCGGTTCTTAAGAATAAATAACACTAAGATTAATAAAAACAGTACGGCGATAACGGTAGCGGTCATTGCACCAAAATGGGGAATTAATAAGCTGATTAACCATAAGCAGGAAACCAACATCATTAAGCCCAGTACTGCGCGCAATTTCAGCATCCATGTTCCTGGCTTTGGTAACGCTTTCGCAATCACAGGGAATGCCGCAATCAATAACCACGGAAGGCTCATCCCGATACCTAGTGCAGTGAAAATCAGCCACAGTTGCGACATCGGTGCCGCTAATGCGAAAGCGACCGCCGTGCCCAAAAAGGGTGCAGAACAAGGTGTCGCTAAGAGTGTCGCGAAAACCCCTTGCCAGAAATGCCCGCTATTACCCTGCCCACCTGCGGTGGCTAAACGCGTATTTGCTTTACTGCCTAGGTTAATTTCAAACAACCCAAATAAATTCGCAGTAAACAGCGCCGTAATCAGCACCATAAAGCCGATAAACCACGGGCTTTGGAACTGAATACCCCAACCAACAACTTCCTGTCCCCATCGCAAGAATGTCATCAATAAGGCTAATAACCAGAATGAGACCAGAATCCCCGATGAAGAGAGCAAGAATTGCCGACGAATGGTATTTTGTTCACCTTGAGGAACCAATAAGACAGAGCCGAGTTTCATTGCCAGTACAGGCAAAACACACGGCATTAAGTTCAGGATCAGACCGCCAAGTAGCGCAAATAGAACTATCTGCCATAAACCCAGCGCGTGTCCACTGTCATCCCCAGATACGGAACCAGTATAAGGCACGACATTGCCATGTATTTGTTGAGATAACTCACCGTCCGCCACAACAAATGAAACTGTTTTACCCACAAGATTAGGCGCTTCACCGCCCCAGTCATCGCTAACATCAATGGTAGCGGTTAACTTATTGCCAGAATATTTTAGGGATGGAACACCAAGGCTCGCGCCATCTACAACATCAGTAAACAGATGCGGGTCAATCCAGGTATTATCGGCGGCTTTTTGTAACTCTACCGTCAATTTATTGCCAGCAAAGCCAAATTGCGCCTGTTCAACAAGCCCACTAGCCGCAGGCACACTGCCTTTTGCTTGATTAAATGCCCAGCTAAAATCCGCAGGAGCCGGTTCAGTGAGATCCAATTCAAAAGGGTAGTCAGTTAGAATACAAACATTGCTACACGTTGATAATGTCAGTGTGCCTGACAATTTATCGAGATGCTCACTACTAGTGACTGTAATAGGGAAAACCACGTCTCCCATATAACCTTGTGTCGACACGCCAGCGACATCAAAGCGCCCCGGCGTTGGCCATAGCCACTCCACCGTTTTGACGGGTGAAGACCAACTTATTTCCGGTGCAACGCCCCCTTCTCCCGGTGAGCGCCAATAGGTCTTCCAGCCATCATCGAGTTTTACATCCAGTAAAATATCGACCTTGCCCTCATTTTGTGCAGAGCTCAGCAAGCGAACCTGTACATGGCTCGGTGTGTTTGCGGCCATAAACCCCGTGTTTGCAGGTTGTAACCAGCCTGTATCCGCAGCCTGTAAGCTGCTAGAAAATACAGTAAATAAAACAATTAACGCATTAATAAAAAAACGCATGATCCCTCCAGAATAAATAACAGCGACGAACAATAAGCCGCGGCTTTCTAATCCCGAAGATTACAGAATTGTAGATGACGCCGAACGCCAGGTGGGGAATGGCTCTCTTCACGGTTTGCTCTATATATAAATAGCCTAGTGCAAAAGATAGCGAATGCCGCTAAAGAAAGAAATATAAAAAAGAGAGGTTCTATCACAGCAGGAACAAGAGTAAGGAGTGATTTGGAACTTAATTCACACGTTGAAAGCTTCACGGGCTTGCTATTTTGTTCATTTATATCAGAAAGATAATGCTCTGAAGAAAGCTGGATTTGATTCGCTACCGCAGAAGTCTGTATTGAAGCTGATGTAAACATTGAGGCGAATAGGCGCTCCCCGACGGCTCTTTGATTCATACAAATCAACACCATCAGACAGGCAAACAGCACTAATCCTTTACCTAGCTTTATCGACCTCGTCATGTCTGTCTCAGATTATCTTCCTGAATTCACAATAATTAGCTAATTAAGTTAATAACAGGTTACATCTTACACAGGCAAATAAGCAACACAAGCACCATCATCTAACTTTACAAACAACTCTCATTTATAAAATTAACTATTTTTTGCACTTTATCCGAAAAGCGGCACGGAACTTGCTACTTACTTAATAAATGGCAAAACGAAACTATTTTGCACGATTTCGGTGCACGATAGTCGAGTTTCGGCAGTTTGTCTCTTTATTGGTGTCGCAGTTCACAACTGCCTAAATAATATGCGAGACAGCTCCCGAATTTAAAACAATTCGTTTTCAAAACTCATATTTTTTAATTACTTTTTAACAATAATAAAACATACAGCCGATGATCGTGTCATGATGAAAACCTCACGAAACATCTGCAAACACAACACCACAAAACCAAAATAAATCGAGTAATGTATCGTTAAAACACAAACCTCGAAATATGGCGGATTGACACCGATGTTCTAAAGGAGCTGTAATTATGCGTATTAGCAAGCTTGTTTTAACAATGATGCTTTTGGGTGCAACCTGCGCAGTTCAAGCAGAAGAATTAAACGGTACTCTGAAAAAAATCAAAGATAATGGAGTGATAGTCGTGGGTCACCGCGAATCATCAGTGCCATTCTCTTACTATGATAATAATCAGAAAGTTGTTGGCTACTCACAAGACTACTCCAACCTCATTGTTGATGCAGTGAAAAAGAAACTCAATATGCCTGATTTACAGGTGAAATTGATCCCTATCACCTCGCAAAACCGTATTCCATTACTGCAAAACGGCACATTTGATTTCGAATGTGGCTCCACAACGAATAACCTAGAGAGACAAAAACAAGCAGCCTTCTCTAATACCATTTTCGTGGTTGGTACTCGACTGCTGGCGAAAAAAGACTCCGGTATCAAAGACTTTGCTGATTTAGCAGGTAAAAACGTCGTTGTGACATCAGGAACAACGTCAGAAGTGATCCTGAACCAGCTAAATGATGAGAAAAACATGAAGATGCGCATTATCAGTGCTAAAGACCACGGGGACTCATTCCGTACTTTAGAATCTGGTCGTGCTGTTGCCTTTATGATGGACGATGCCTTATTAGCCGGTGAGCGCGCAAAAGCGAAACAACCGGATATCTGGGAAATCGTAGCAAAACCGCAAACTGAAGAAGCATACGGCTGTATGCTGCGTAAAGATGACCCACAATTCAAAGCATTAGTCGATGAAACTATCTCAACTGCACAAAAATCTGGCGCAGCGGAAAAATCATTCGACCGCTGGTTTAATCAACCAATCCCACCGAAGAACCTGAATCTGAAGTTTACGTTATCTGATGAAATGAAGGCGCTGTTCAAATCACCAAACGATAAAGCATTAAACTAATAAAAAAGACAAACAGGGTGTTACTGAAGTAGGAGTCGCAAGGCGGTCGTTCCCGCCTTGCTTTCTCTTATTGCGGTATTCGGGACAATCAAATTGCCCACAGGAAGTCATATTATGTCAATTAATTGGAACTGGGGGATATTCCTTGAGAATGCCCCATTTGGGAATACCACCTATTTAGGGTGGTTAATATCTGGCTTAGAAGTCACTATCACGCTATCCATCTGCGCTTGGATCATCGCTTTTCTGGTTGGCTCATTTTTCGGTATTTTACGCACAGTACCTAACCGCTTTTTAGCCTTTTTAGGGACTGCTTACGTTGAATTATTCCGTAACGTTCCGCTGATTGTTCAGTTCTTCACTTGGTATCTAGTGATCCCTGAACTGCTGCCACAATCTATCGGCGACTGGTTTAAAATGGAGTTAGATCCTAACTACCAGTTCTTCCTCTCTTCCATGCTATGCCTTGGCTTGTTTACGGCTGCGCGAATGACTGAGCAAGTTCGTGCTGCTATTCAATCCCTGCCTAGAGGGCAACGTAATGCAGCGCTCGCGATGGGGCTAACACTGCCACAAACCTATCGCTATGTACTGCTACCGAATGCTTATCGCGTCATTTTACCGCCGATGACCTCGGAAATGCTGAACTTGGTGAAAAACTCCGCTATCGCATCCACTATCGGGTTAGTGGATATGGCGGCACAAGCAGGAAAATTACTCGATTACTCCGCCCATGCTTGGGAATCTTTCACAGCAATCACGCTGGCATATGTCGGTATCAACTTGATTATTATGCTACTAATGAGCTTGCTTGAGCGCAAAGTGCGCTTACCCGGCACACTAGGAGGACGCTAAGATGGCTTATCAATTTGATTGGAGCTCCATTGAGCCAAGCATCCCATTCTTAGTGGATGGTTTTATTATCACCGCCAAAATTACAGCAGCAGCCATTGTGGTTGGGATTTTATGGGGAACCGTACTCGCCGTTATGCGTTTATCCAGCATTAAGCCACTGCGCTGGCTGGCGGCCTTTTACGTCAACACCTTCCGATCAGTTCCATTAGTTATGGTACTGTTTTGGTTCTATTTAGTTGTGCCTAACATATTACAAAATGTTCTAGGCTTATCACCAAAAAATGATATTCGTTTAATATCCGCAGTGGTAGCCTTCTGTCTTTTTGAAGCGGCTTACTACTCTGAAATTATCCGTGCAGGTATTCAAAGCATCTCGAAAGGTCAGGCAAGCGCCTCCCTCGCTTTAGGTATGACCCAAATGCAAACCATGCGTTTAGTCGTATTACCGCAAGCGTTTAGAGCGATGGTGCCATTATTGCTGACCCAAGGTATTGTATTATTCCAAGATACCTCTTTAGTATATGTTCTTGGGTTAACCGACTTCTTCAGAACCGCTACCAATATTGGGGAGCGTGACGGTACGCAAGTCGAAATGATACTCTTTGCGGGACTCATCTACTTTATATTCAGTTTCGGCGCTTCAATGCTGGTGAATTATCTTAAGAAAAGGACTGTTTCATGATTACCCTGAAAAATGTATCGAAATGGTATGGCCAATTTCAGGTGCTCACAGATTGCACAACTGAAGTCAAAAAAGGCGAAGTTGTGGTTGTATGCGGGCCATCTGGTTCTGGTAAATCCACATTAATAAAAACAGTAAATGGGTTGGAGCCAATTCAACAGGGTGAAATTTTCGTTAACGATATCCAAGTTAATAGCAAAAAAACTGACCTTGCGAAGCTGCGCTCAAAAGTCGGTATGGTGTTCCAACACTTTGAACTGTTCCCTCACCTTTCCATTATTGAAAACCTAACATTAGCGCAAGTTAAAGTGTTAAACCGCGATAAAAAAGCCGCTGAAGCGAAAGGCTTAAAATTACTGGAGCGTGTGGGATTGGCGAGCCATGCTAATAAATTCCCTGCGCAGCTCTCTGGTGGTCAACAGCAACGTGTCGCCATCGCCCGCGCGCTATGTATGGACCCGATTGCCATGTTGTTTGATGAGCCAACTTCCGCCCTAGACCCAGAAATGATCAACGAAGTGCTGGATGTTATGGTGGAGTTAGCGAATGAAGGCATGACCATGATGGTGGTAACGCACGAAATGGGCTTTGCGAAAAAAGTGGCTAACCGCGTGATTTTCATGGATGAAGGTAAAATTATCGAAGACAGTAAAAAAGAGGATTTCTTCGCTAATCCGAAGTCAGACCGCGCGAAAGATTTTCTGGCAAAAATCTTACATTAATCTCGCTTTAGGTTGCAGAAAGTCCGACAGGGCTTTTTGCAACTTTTCCCTCAACTTTTCTTACCCGCACAAAATTCACCTCGTTTTCTTGATTGTCACTTTTCTGCGCTTGAAATCTCTTAAAAAATTCTCTAACGTGTTCTAAGTTCAAATAAAATTGCGAACAAAGCAAATTCCCCCTGAAATAGTTCAAGTTTTAGGTAGTAAATTGAATTATGATAGGCGATACGCTTATTATTTGTGCGCGTTCTTAGTTTCATCAACGTATGGCAATATCAACGTATCGCCAACCACTATGTAGCACAAAATATAACAAACAGCTGAAACAGCAAGACCAAGTCCCTGTAAATTCATCTAATCGACGATTCATCGTTTTTTACAGACACAATGGCTTTCGGCATTGTTGTTTTCATGTGTGATCCGCTATGCTATGCGGATCCATTTTATAGAAAAGACATTCACCTGCTACAGACTAAACTGTAGCGATTATTCACCATAGGATTATCGGTGCCATGCAAGAACAATATCGTCCAGAAGATATAGAGCCTAAAGTACAGCGTCACTGGGATGAACAACAAACGTTCAAGGTGACAGAAGACAACAGCAAAGAGAAATACTACTGCCTGTCCATGCTACCTTACCCTTCTGGTCGACTACACATGGGCCACGTTCGTAACTACACCATTGGTGACGTGATCTCCCGCTACCAGCGTATGCTGGGCAAAAACGTTCTGCAACCAATTGGTTGGGATGCGTTTGGTCTGCCAGCTGAAGGTGCCGCGGTTAAAAATAACACTGCGCCTGCACCATGGACTTACGCCAATATCGATTACATGAAAGGTCAGCTGAAAATGCTGGGCTTCGGTTACGATTGGAACCGCGAAGTGACCACCTGTACGCCAGAATATTACCGTTGGGAACAGTGGTTCTTCACTAAGCTGTATGAAAAAGGCTTAGTATACAAAAAAACCTCCGCCGTTAACTGGTGTCCACACGACTTAACCGTTCTAGCAAACGAACAAGTTATCGACGGCTGCTGCTGGCGCTGTGATAGCCAAGTTGAGCGTAAAGAGATCCCTCAGTGGTTTATCAAAATTACCGACTACGCTGAAGAACTGCTCAATGACTTGGACAAACTGGAAGATTGGCCAGAACAAGTTAAAACCATGCAGCGCAACTGGATTGGTCGCTCTGAAGGTGTGGAAATCACCTTTGATGTTGCTGATCGCGCAGACAAATTAACTGTCTACACCACCCGCCCAGATACCTTTATGGGTGCGACATATGTGGCGGTTGCTGCAGGTCACCCATTAGCGCAAGAAGCTGCCAAAGCGAATAGCGAATTAGCCGACTTTATCGATGAGTGCCGTAATACCAAAACTGCGGAAGCGGATATGGCAACCATGGAGAAAAAAGGTCTGGCAACAGGTTTGTATGTCGTTCATCCATTAACCCAAGAAAAATTACCAATTTGGGTCGCGAACTTTGTTCTGATGGAATACGGTACAGGTGCAGTGATGGCAGTTCCAGCTCACGACCAACGTGACTGGGAATTTGCTCATAAATACAATCTGCCAATCAAAGCGGTAATTGCAGATGCTGAAGGCAACACGCCTGACTTATCTCAAGAAGCGATGACTGAGAAAAATGCTCTGATCAACTCAGGTGAATTTACTGGTTTAAGCAATGAAGCTGGCTTCAACGCGATCGCAGATAAACTGGTTTCCCTTGGTGCAGGTCAACGCAAAGTCAATTATCGCTTACGTGACTGGGGTGTTTCCCGTCAACGTTACTGGGGCGCGCCAATTCCAATGGCAACCTTAGAAGATGGTACTGTGGTTCCTGTTCCTGAAGACCAGTTACCGGTTATTTTACCGGAAGATGTCACCATGAACGGCATCACTAGCCCAATTAAAGCGGATCCTGAATGGGCAAAAACCACCATCAATGGTCAGCCAGCGCTGCGTGAAACCGATACCTTCGATACCTTTATGGAATCATCTTGGTACTACGCACGTTACACTTGCCCACAATATGACGATGGCATGTTGAACCCAGAAGCCGCAAACTACTGGCTGCCTGTGGATCAATACATCGGTGGTATTGAGCACGCCATCATGCACTTAATGTATTTCCGTTTCTTCCACAAATTAATGCGTGATGCCGGTCTGGTGAACTCTGATGAACCAGCAAAACGTTTACTGTGCCAAGGTATGGTTCTGGCCGATGCCTTCTACTACACCGGTAGCGATGGTCAGCGTGTATGGGTTTCTCCTGCGGATGCAATTGTTGAACGTGATGACAAAAACCGTATTACTAAAGCGGTAGACAACGAAGGTCATGAACTGGTTTATACTGGTATGAGCAAGATGTCTAAATCTAAGAACAACGGTATTGACCCACAATTAATGGTCGAAAAATACGGTGCTGACACCGTCCGTCTGTTCATGATGTTCGCCGCGCCACCAGAATTAACACTGGAATGGCAAGAGTCTAGCGTTGAAGGGGCTAACCGTTTCGTTCGTCGTGTATGGCGTTTAGTTCACGAACACGCACAAAAAGGCGCAACTCAACCATTAGATATCAGCGCATTAACTGCGGAACAAAAAGATTTACGTCGCGACTTACATAAAACCATCGCGAAAGTGACTGACGATGTGGGTCGTCGTTACGCATTCAACACCGCTATCGCAGCGGTCATGGAATTTATGAACAAGTTAGTTCGCGCTCCGCAAGAAACTGAGCAAGACCGCGCTTTAGTTCAAGAATCTTTAGATGCTATCACGCTGATGTTATCGCCAATCATTCCACACGCTTGTTTCGAAATGTGGAAAGCATTAGGTCACAATGACGATATCGATTTTGCAAGCTGGCCTGTGGCTGACGAACAAGCCATGATCGATGATACTAAGCTGGTTGTTGTTCAAGTTAACGGTAAAGTCCGCGGTCGTATCACGGTCCCTGCTGATGCTAACCAAGAATTCGTTCTGGAAATGGCATCACAAGAAGGCAGCGTCGCGAAATACCTCGAAGGCGTTAGCATCCGTAAAGTCATTTACGTACCAGGTAAATTACTGAACTTAGTTGTTGGCTGATAAGGAGCCCAAGTGCGCTATCTGATAACTCTATTTCTCAGCCTGTCGGTGCTCGTCACCGCAGGTTGCGGTTTTCGCCTTCAAGGAACCACGCAACTTCCTGAAGAATTGAAAACATTACAGTTAAGTTCTGGCGACCCATACAGTTACCAAACTCGTGCGGTCAGGGAACAGCTGCGACTCAATAACGTGACTCTGCTAGATTCTGGTCGCGCTGACGTACCTATTTTGAAAATTGTAGGTTCAACAGAAAGCACCGATACCGTTTCGATTTATCAAGATGGTAAAGCAGCAGAGAAACAACTGACGCTGGTCATGAAGGCGCAAGTGTTAATGCCGGATGGCGCTATTTATCCGCTGGAAACAAAAGTTGTGCGGACTTTCTTTGATAACCCGTTAGAAGCGCTCGCAAAAGATGCTGAGAACGAGATTGTGAAGCAAGAGATGCAACAACAAGCGGCACGTAACATTGTGCGCAAACTGCTTCTGGTTCACAGTGCTGAGTTAGAAAAAGCGAAAGCGCAAGCGGCTGAGAAACCTGTTGCCGAATAATGATACGCATTTATCCTGAACAGCTGGCCTCTTCGTTACAAGAGTCTCTAAGAGGCCGCTATCTCATTTGGGGCTCCGAGCCCCTTCTTATTCAAGAAAGCCAAGATGCTATTCGCCAAGTTGCACGTCAGCAAGGTTTTGAAGAGCATTTTACTTTCGCTTTAGAGCAAAATACCGATTGGGATGAAATTTTTAGCCTCTGCCAAGCACTGAGTCTGTTTGCCAGTCGCCAAATGCTCACCCTATTTTTGCCTGAAAATGGTCCGAATGCTGCGATGGCAGACAAGCTAACGCAGCTCGCCAGTTTACTTCACCCCGATCTGCTATTAGTTCTACGTGGACATAAACTCACCAAAGCGCAAGAAAACAGTGCTTGGTTCAAAGCCATCAGCCAAGATGGTATCTATGTCAGTTGCCTAACGCCTGAATATCAACGTTTGCCCCAGTGGGTCTCTAAGCGTGCTAGCCAAATGCGGCTTTCATTAGAAACTGAAGCAAACCAATTACTTTGCTATTGCTATGAAGGTAATTTATTGGGATTAGCGCAAGCGCTGGAAAGGCTTTCCTTGCTCTATCCAGATGGAAAGCTCACTTACCCTCGTGTCGAAAGTGCGGTGAATGATTCAGCCCATTTTACTCCCTACCATTGGGTTGATGCGATCCTAGCGGGTAAGCCTCGCCGTTCATGGCATATCCTTGAGCAGCTCAAGCAAGAAGATGTTGAACCTGTGATTTTACTACGGGCTATCCAACGAGAATTAATGTTGCTGATCACGTTAAAGCGTCAATCTGCGACCACCTCATTAAAAACGCTATTTGACCAACATAAAGTTTGGCAAAACCGTCGAGGATTGCTAGGCGAGGCGCTACAACGTTTGAGCTTACATCAATTACAATCGGCGTTGATGCTACTCACCCAAGCTGAAATTCACACTAAGCAGGATTTTTCCCACTCTTCATGGCCGGATTTGCAGTCTCTTTCCATGGTGTTATGTGGTAAAACCGATGCAGAACATTTTATTCTGCCACGATAATAACTGATAGCTAATCACCTAATATCAATGGTAATGAATGATGAACGCTAAACCACAAGGTCTACAAGCGCTATTTGGGGGGACTTTTGACCCTATTCATTATGGGCATCTACGCCCTGTTGAAGCATTAGCTAATCAGGTGGGGCTGCAAAAAGTCATTTTGCTACCGAACCACGTTCCACCTCATCGACCTCAGCCGGAAGCTAGCCCTACCCAGCGATTAGAAATGGTAAAATTAGCCATTCAAAATAACCCACTGTTTACTGTTGATACCCGAGAACTCCAGCGAAATACGCCCTCTTTTACAATCGAAACGCTCAGTGAATTGCGCCAAGAACTTGGTCATGAACAACCTCTTGCGTTCATCATTGGTCAAGATTCCCTGTTATCCATTAATACATGGCATGGCTGGACTCAGCTATTAGATAAATGCCATTTACTGGTCTGTGCGAGACCCGGTTACGCCACGCATTTTACCGATCCAGATATGCAACAGTGGCTGCAACAGCATCAAGTGCAAGACCCTCAAGTATTGAGCCAAACGCCCTGTGGTTCGATTTTTATTGGCGATACACCACTGGTTAATATTTCAGCGACTGAAATACGTGAACAACTCAGCGAAGGTCAGGCTTGTGAAGATTTACTCCCTCGCGCAGTTTATCACTATATTCAACAGCAACATTTGTATCAAAAATAAGCAATTTTATTTCTATTAACCAAATAGGAATGTCAGCAAATAATTTATTCTCTTTTATTCACTTAATTTCGATTTAATTAATTGCACAACTCAGCGCTTATTCTAGAATATTGATACGTAAGAGATAGGGATATTTTATTTGTAAAGTTACGATAATTATCTTGCCCAATGGATAAGATATCCCTATAAATTGCCCACTTACGCCAATAAAAAATAATTTAGCCGATTTTTGTGAAAATCTGGGGTAAAATGGCGGCACTTTGCTAGGGGGATCCCCCTAGAAAGCACAATGATGAATAGTCTTTAACAAGAATAGTGTTTAACAAGAGATTCTCTCAATTTGAATGAAAGGTGAACCTTTTGCAAGGAACTGAACTCCAACAATTTATTATCGATCAACTTGAAGATGCGAAAGCGGAAGATATCATTTCGATCGATGTCCATGGGAAATCAAGTGTTACTGACCAAATGATCATCTGCACAGGGACGTCAACTCGTCACCTGATGTCTGTGGCTGATCGTTTAATTGATGCGTGCCGTAAAAACGGTTTAATGCCTCTCGGTGTTGAAGGTCAAGGCATTTCAGACTGGATTGTTGTCGACCTTGGTGATGCCATCGTCCATATCATGCAAGATGAAAGCCGCCGCATGTACGAACTAGAAAAGCTCTGGAGCTGAGTTTGAAATTACAACTCATCGCTGTCGGAACTAAAATGCCGGACTGGGTACAGACCGGCTTTATGGATTACCTTCACCGTTTTCCCAAAGATATGCCTTTCGAATTAACCGAAATCCCCGCAGGAAAACGTGGAAAAAATGCAGACATCAAACGCATTCTCGAAAAAGAAGGTGAATTGATGCTTGCCGCTGTCGGCAAAGGCAACCGTATCGTCACGCTGGATATTCCAGGAGATCGTTGGGATACACCCAAATTAGCCGTGCAGTTAGACAAGTGGAAACAAGATGGTCGTAATGTCAGTCTGTTAATTGGTGGACCAGAAGGACTTGCTCCGGCGTGTAAAGATGCCGCAGAACAAAGTTGGTCTCTATCGCCACTAACACTACCCCATCCGCTAGTTCGCGTCCTTGTTGCCGAAAGTCTTTATCGGGCATGGAGTATTACGACTAATCACCCATATCATCGGGAATAGTTAGGAATTAATTTGTACACAATGGCAATGGGATGAAACAACAACGCACCCCTTTTCGCGACCATACCGCAGAATCAGTTTTGTTTATTCGCCGAGCATTAATTGCTTTCGGCGTCATTGTCATACTTACTTCTATCCTCGTGACCAATTTGTATCATCTACAAGTAGTCCGTCATGACGATTACCAAACACGCTCAAATGATAACCGCATTAAATTGGTGCCTATTGCGCCTAGCCGCGGCATTATTTATGACCGAAAAGGCACCCAGTTAGCTCTCAATAGCACGTTTTATCAGCTAGAAATTGTTCCTGAAAAAGTAGATAACTTACAGGAAACACTCGATAAGCTACGGGATGTTGTTGACCTTACTGACGAAGATATCACCAACTTTGAAAAAGAGCGTAAACGCTCTCGCCGCTTTACGTCTATCGCGCTGAAAACCCAGCTAAATGAAGTTCAAGTTGCCCGCTTTGCCGTTAATCAATATCGCTTTCCTGGCTTAGAAGTGAAAAGTTATCAGCGTCGCTCATACCCGTATGGCTCCGCATTAACCCATGTCATCGGCTACGTCGCAAAAATTAATGATAAAGACGTCGAGCGCCTTGATAAAGAAGGGTTACTACCGAACTACGCCGCCAGCCATGATATCGGTAAATTAGGTATTGAACGTTACTATGAAGATGTCTTACATGGTAAAACAGGCTACGAAGAAGTTGAAGTGAATAGCCGTGGTCGAGTGATCCGCCAATTACACGAGCAGCCACCGCAAGCAGGTCGCGATGTCTATTTAACTATCGACCTTGAATTACAAACTTATATTGAGAAAATCCTCACGACAAGTCGTGCTGCTGTCGTCGTTACAGACCCGCGTAATGGTGAGATCCTCGCCTTGGTTTCCACACCAAGTTACGATTCAAACTTGTTTGTGAACGGAATTTCCAACAAAGATTACCAAGAGCTGTTAAATAACCCTAACAGGCCGTTGATCAACCGCGCTACTCAGGGCTTATATCCACCCGCATCGACGGTGAAACCTTTTATCTCTGTCGCAGCATTAAGCGAAAAAGTCATTACGCCAAACACCACAATCTACGATCCAGGCTGGTGGCAACTCCCTGGCTCAGAAAAACGCTATCGTGACTGGAAACGCTGGGGACACGGTAAGCTGAATGTGGTCAAGTCTATCATTGAATCTGCGGATACCTTCTTCTACCAAGTCGCTTATGACATGGGGATTGACCGTCTTTCCGAATGGATGACCCGATTTGGTTACGGTGAATATACAGGTATTGACCTTTCCGAAGAGCGCCAAGGGATCATGCCAACCCGCGAATGGAAACAAAAACGCTATAAAAAACCTTGGTACCAAGGGGACACCATCCCTGTCGGGATTGGTCAAGGTTATTGGACATCAACGCCAATTCAAATGTCTAAGGCTTTGATGACGTTGATTAATGACGGAAAAGTCAAAACGCCTCATTTACTGTATGGAACCAAACTTGGCGATGCCATGGTACCTTATGAAGATAAAGAAACCCGACAAATTGGCGATATCCATTCTGGATATTGGGAGCTGGCCAAAACCGGTATGTACGGTGTGGCCAATGCGCCAAATGGTACCGGTAAGCGTAGTTTCGTAGGAACACCTTATAAAGTAGCTGCAAAATCAGGAACGGCGCAGGTATTTAGTTATGAAACCTATAACGCCAGCAAATTAGCCGAGCATTTACGTGACCATAAACTAATGATTGCTTATGCACCTTATGATAACCCCACTATTTCCGTTGCTATTATTTTAGAAAACGGGGGTGCAGGCCCAGCAGTTGGTGATATTGTTCGCCAAATCTTTGACCATGTCCTGTTAGGTGATAACAAAACCCAAGTCGAAAGTACGGGTGCCAGTGCAGAGGAAGATCGTTAATCATGACTGACGATAAGAGAAAATTATCACTATCAACACGTCTGCACATTGATGTGCCTATGTTATTAATCATCATCGCCTTACTCGCTTATAGCGCCTTTATTATGTGGAGCGCTAGCGGGTTAGATCCCGAGATGATGGAACGAAAACTAGGACAAATTTTTTCTGGTTTTATCGTGATGATCGTGATGGCGCAAATTCCACCTCGCATGTATGAAAGCCTCGCGCCACACCTGTTTATTTTCTGCGTTATTCTCTTAGTCTTCGTTGATGTTTTTGGGCAAATCAGTAAAGGGGCTCAGCGCTGGCTAGATTTGGGCTTTGTACGGTTCCAGCCATCCGAAATTGCGAAAATCGCGGTACCGCTCATGGTCGCTCGTTTCATGAACCGTGACTCATGCCCGCCGTCATTTAAAAATACCTGTATTGCCCTCGTATTTATTTTTGTCCCAACATTGCTGGTCGCAGCTCAGCCAGACTTGGGGACCTCGATCCTCGTCGCCGCATCAGGGCTATTTGTCCTATTTTTAGCAGGAATGAGCTGGCGTTTAATTGCCGTTGCCGCCGTCGCGCTTGCCGCCTTTATTCCGATGCTCTGGTTCTTCTTAATGCATGACTACCAGAGAGCCCGAGTCATGATGCTACTTGACCCAGAAAGTGATCCTCTAGGTAAAGGCTATCACATCATCCAATCTAAAATTGCGATTGGTTCTGGCGGTTTAATGGGTAAAGGCTGGTTGGAAGGCACTCAGTCTCAACTAGAATTCTTACCTGAACGTCACACCGACTTTATTTTCGCTGTATTAGCTGAAGAACTTGGATTGATTGGTGTCTTGATCTTATTGGGTCTTTATATCCTATTGATTATTCGTGGGCTATACATTGCTGCAAATGCGCAGAACACCTTCGGGCGAGTGATGGTCGGCGGATTAATCCTAATCCTATTTGTGTATGTGTTTGTTAATATTGGTATGGTGAGTGGTATTCTACCTGTTGTGGGGGTTCCCCTCCCCTTAGTGAGTTATGGGGGCTCCGCCTTAATTGTTTTAATGGCTGGATTCGGTATTATCATGTCTATCCATACCCACAGAAAATTTTTATCTAAGAGTTTATAAAATGAGGCTTAGTATGCGTTTACAATGGATTATGCTCGCCATGGCAACCACATTACTCAGTGGGTGTATTAACGAAGACGTTAAGCAGCAGCCAACAGTTCCAACTAATGTCCCTACACAAGATGTGTTGGGTGCTGAGCCACATTATGAGCCTTATCATCCAACGGCAAATAATGATTACCAGCGTAATGGCAAGCAATACCAAATTGTCCGTGAACCCGCACAGTTCTCCCAAGTTGGCTATGCGTCAATTTATGGTCAAGAAGCTTCCGGTCAATTGACTGCCATTGGTGAACGCGCTAACCCAGTAGAGTTAACTGCAGCTCACCCTACATTACCTATTCCAAGTTATGCTCGTATTACCAACATGATGAACGGGCGCATGATGGTGGTTCGTATCAATGACCGTGGCCCTTATACTCCTGGCAAAAGTATTGCCGTATCCCGTGCAGTCGCTGATCGCTTAAATCTGATGACGACCACAAAAATTAAAATTGATGCAATCCAAGTTGCACCAGATGGAAGCTTATCAGGGCCAGGAACTGTTGGTTCAAACTTTGTTAAACAAAGTTATGCCCTGCCGGATCGTCCACAATTAGGTTCAGGTCCATTAGGTACACCGGTGATGCAAGAATCCCCAGCGCCAAGCAACGTATTACCAGTAAAACAGCCTGCGGAACCTATGCAACCAACGATGCCAGATATGAACATCAAGCAGCCAGAACCACAAGTTGCACCGAAAGCCACTGAGACAGAATCCGTTCCTGAACGTGGTTTCTTAGTTCAAGCTGGCGCTATCAGTAGCAAAGCAAACGCACAAAGTATGTTAGATAACTTAAAAAATCAGTTTAACGTACCGGGTCGCCTACAGCCTTACAATGGCATCTACCGCGTTCAATTAGGACCTTTTACAACGAGACAGCAAGCGGTAGAGATACAATCTCGTTTACAGTCTGAGCGCAATCAACAATCCATGGTTGTTGCCCCTTAATCACTCAATAACCGAATAATTTACGTTGCTGGGGGAAATTATTGATAGCTCCCCCTGCAACTTAAAGTACAACGGGTATAAACTAGCGTAAATTTACCTGCACAGCGCAAGAGCTTCTTTTATCTGCCTTCGAACTTTTGCTAAACTGCGCTTTCTTGTGTTAACCGAATGTTGGATGTAATGATACAACCATGAAAAATGTCTCCTCATCACGCAATGTCTTTCTGCCACAAATCGTGCGTCAGACTGCGCTGGCTTCTGCACTGATCGTTTCTACTGTCACTTTTGCAAATGCGAATGAAGCTTTTCCAAATACTTCAGTTCCTGCTGCTCCAGCTATCGATGCTGAAGCGTATATCTTGATTGATTACAATTCAGGTAAAGTGCTTGCCGAAAGTAATGCAGATCAGCGCCGCGACCCTGCTAGCTTGACCAAAATGATGACGAGCTATGTCATCGGTCAAGCCATTAAATCAGGCAAAATTGGCGCGAATGACATGGTCACCGTGGGTGAAGATGCATGGGCGACAGGTAACCCAATTTTCAAAGGCTCTTCATTAATGTTCTTAAAACCCGGAGATCGCGTGAGTGTTTCTCAGCTAACCCGTGGTATTAACTTACAATCCGGTAATGATGCCTGTGTTGCTATGGCAGACTATGTCGCAGGTGACCAAGCTAACTTTGTTAACTTGATGAACACCTACGTGAATAAACTGGGTCTGCAAAATACGCACTTCCAAACAGTACATGGTCTCGATGCTGCGGGTCAGTACAGCTCTGCTCGTGATATGGCATTGATTGGTCAAGCGCTGATCCGTGATGTACCGGAAGAATACGAAATTTATAAAGAAAAAGAATTCACGTTTAACAATATCCGCCAAACTAACCGTAATGGTCTGTTATGGGATAAAAGCCTTGCAGTTGATGGGATCAAAACTGGTCACACTGATGCAGCAGGTTATAACTTAGTTGCCTCCGCAAAAGATGGCGATATGCGTCTTATTTCCGTCGTTATGGGTGGAAAAAGCAGTAAGGGGCGTGATGCAGAAAGCAAAAAATTGCTGACATACGGCTTCCGATTCTATGAAACAGTGAAACCTCTGCAAGCTGGCGTCGAGTTTGCCACTGCCCCAGTTTGGTTTGGCGATGACAGCGAAATTAAGTTAGGCGTAGTTGAAGACCTGTACCTCACTATCCCTCGCGGTCGTTTAAAAGACTTAAAAGCAAGCTACGAATTAACCACCACTGAAATCGAAGCGCCGCTGAAAAAAGGTCAACAAGTGGGAACGATTAGCTTCCAATTAGACGGTAAAACCATCGAACAGCGTCCTTTAGCGGTATTAAAAGATGTTGAAGAAGGCGGATTCTTCAGCCGTTTAATCGACTACATCAAATTATTATTCCATCGTTGGTTTGGTTAATACTTGAAATTGAAATCAGTTAGCCCCATATAGTTTGTATCTGAAAGCCTGTAGTGAAATACAAACCCTGATGGGATAGTGAGTTGGCTGGCGAAATCTATTTTCTTCCAGCCAATTTTTATGCAGGCGCTAATCAATATTTTTAGGAGTGCCCATGAAAACGAAATTAGGTGAACTGCTTGAGTTCCCATGTCCATTGACCTACAAAGTGATGGGCCTAGCGCAGCCAGAATTAGTTGACCAAGTCATTGAAGTGGTTCAACGCCATGCTCCAGGTGATTATGCACCAGACGTTAAACCGAGCAGCAAAGGTAACTACCATTCTGTCTCTATTACGATTAACGCCACTCATATTGAGCAAGTTGAAACGCTCTACACTGAGTTAGGTGCATTAGAGTTAGTCAAAGTTGTGCTGTAATTAGTAACAAGAAAACCGAGCCACAAGCTCGGTTTTTTATTATCCGCAATATCAGCTGAAAAATAACAAGTTAATAACAAGACAAACTGGTGGTAACGCGTTCACAGCGTTATACTGCCATTCATCTTTACAGCCTGTGGACACCGTATTTTGTCGAAGAATAGCATCATCATCCGCGACTTAGGTCTGGCTCCCTACGAGAGCACATCTGAGGCAATGCACCAATTTACTGAATCCCGTACTCCTGATACCTGCGATGAAATTTGGCTGGTGCAACACCCTTCTGTGTTTACCCAAGGGCAAGCTGGCAAAGCCGAACACCTTCTCGCGCCGGGAAATATCCCCGTGATCCAAAGTGATCGTGGCGGACAAGTGACTTACCATGGTCCCGGCCAGCAAGTCATGTATGTGATGATAGATCTAAAACGCAGTCACATTGGTGTCCGTGAGCTTGTTAGCGCCCTAGAAACTTGCGTGGTCAATACCCTCGCCCATTTTAATATCAGTGCGTATCCGCGCCCTGATGCCCCCGGCGTTTATGTCAACGGAGACAAAATTTGCTCCCTTGGCTTACGTATTCGAAAAGGCTGTTCATTCCATGGATTGGCGTTGAATGTGGATATGGATCTCGAGCCTTTTAATCGCATTAACCCTTGTGGTTATAGTGAATTGAAAATGACACAAGTGAGAGCGCTGTCGCCAAACATTACATTAAACGATGTTCAGCCAGTGCTTATTAGTCAGTTCTGTGACACACTTGGATTTCATATTGTTCAATAATAATGCTATAATTTTTTAACATTTTTCAAAAAAATTTTAATGGCAAACAGATAACTGGAACCGGCACATTATGAGTAAACCAATTCAGATCGAGCGTGGAATTAAATACCGTGACGCCGATAAAATGGCACTGATCCCTGTTAAAAACGTGGTGACGGAACGTGAAGAAATTCTGCGTAAACCTGACTGGATGAAAATCAGATTGCCAGCTGATTCTACGCGAATTCAAGGCATTAAAGCCGCAATGCGTAAAAATGGCCTGCACTCAGTCTGCGAAGAAGCTTCCTGCCCTAACCTCTCTGAATGTTTTAACCACGGAACTGCCACCTTTATGATCTTAGGTGCTATCTGTACTCGCCGTTGCCCATTCTGTGACGTTGCCCATGGTCGACCAAATGCCCCTGATGCGAATGAGCCAGAAAAATTAGCGCAAACCATCAAAGACATGGCTCTGCGTTATGTGGTTATTACTTCCGTTGACCGTGATGATTTGCGTGATGGTGGTGCCCAGCACTTTGCTGATTGTATCAGTGCCATCCGTGAAAAAAGCCCGACCATTAAAATTGAAACTCTCGTGCCTGACTTCCGTGGACGTATGGATCGCGCATTAGAAATTCTCACCGCTACGCCACCGGATGTGTTTAACCACAACCTTGAAAACGTACCGCGTATTTACCGCCAAGTTCGCCCTGGTGCTAACTACGAATGGTCACTGAAATTACTGGAAAAATTCAAAGAAGCTCACCCTGAAATTCCAACAAAATCAGGCTTAATGGTAGGCTTAGGGGAAACCAACGAAGAGATCATTGAAGTGATGCGTGATCTGCGTCGTCATGGCGTTACCATGTTAACGTTGGGGCAATACTTGCAGCCAAGCCGCCACCACTTACCCGTTAAACGCTATGTGAGCCCTGCTGAGTTCGATGAAATGAAAGAGGCAGCGATGGATATGGGCTTCACTCACGCAGCCTGTGGCCCGTTTGTACGCTCTTCCTATCATGCCGATCTACAAGCAAAAGGCGAAGAAGTTAAATAATATTAATCTTTTCGTCTAAATAGTGATTAAAAGAAACCCCAATTGTGAATTACTACACATTGGGGTTTTTTATTAGTTACCTAATTTATCACCAATGAAAATTATCATTAGATCAATTTTAGCGATAAAAAAACTCGCGCTAGCAAAGCTAGTGCGAGTTTAGTGCTGTTCGTTTCTAAGTATTTAATTACAAAGAGACAACGTTAGCAGCTGATGGACCTTTCGCGCCTTCAGTGATTTCAAATTCAACTTTTTGGCCTTCTGCTAAGGTTTTGAAACCGTCGCCAGAAATCGCAGAGAAGTGAACAAAAACATCTTTGCTACCATCTTCTGGAGTGATAAAACCAAAACCTTTGGACTCATTGAACCACTTAACGTTACCTTTAACTTTAGACATCAAATATTACCTTTAAAATAAAATAGACACACCATCTGTATCAAGCTCAGTACATCAAATATATAACTGACTTGTCTACAAC
>NZ_JAERJY010000170.1:0-7015 GCF_018257375.1 Providencia sp. JGM181
TTATTATAGTCCAACATTTTATTAATGATAATATTTTTTCAATTAAGAGAACAAGAAATCAATTATATTTATAAATTTATTAAAAATTGATTTTCTTTTTTAGATGGGAATTAAATAGAAACCAATGTTGATAGTTTAAATATAACGATATTTAAACTATCAACTTCAGATAAATGAAATAAAGTAGACGAGCAAGAAAAAATCATTTCACCTTTATGGCATAATCACTTTCCATGTCATCATCACCGCACTGCATAAAATCAGCAATAACGTAATATATTGGAAAGTTCGCTCAGATAATTTCACCAGCAAATATTTCGCTAGCGGCATCACTAACAGTGCCCCTACACATAAAATTAATGCCAGTTTTAAATCCGTGTGACCATCTTGCGCATAAGCCAGCGCCGAAGAGCCTGATAACACCGTCGTCACCACAATTGATGTGCCAATGGCTTGCTTAATATTTAAATCCATATAACGCAATAACATGGGTAGAACAACCACTCCGCCGCCAACCCCAGTTGCGCCTAATACAATTCCCGCCAATACCGCCGGGATCGCCATCGCTTTCAATTGGTTTTCTTTCACAGCAACTTTTTTACGCGGATTAGCAAAAAACATCCGTTGAATAAATAAATACAATGAAAAAATAATGGCGGCAGAGACCAATACATTAATGCCCCACTCCACCTGTTTTTCATAAGCAGGGATACTGCCTAGCCACGTCACAAACAAGCTGGATAAAAACGTACTTGGCAACATAATCGCCAAGACAATCAGCGCTCCTTTTAAGGGAATATTGCCTAGCCGAAAATGCATGTATGACGAAGAGACCTTCATCAACATAGAGAGAAAGTTGGCCGTTGCCACTGCGGCTAAGGCGTTAAGCCCAAAAAAATAAGTCAGTATGGGTAAAACAATCACACCACCGCCCACACCGGTTGTGCTTATAATCAAGCCAATCAGTGCGCCGATGGCTAACTCTGTGACAATCATGGTGGTTTATCCTGCCTGAGTAACGGCTTGTCGACCTTTTTGCAATGCGATGTCTGCATCTTCATTGGCAAGGGTTAAATATTTGAAAAATAGCGTATCGAATATCACCATCTGCAACACTTGAGGTGTGATCACCCCCAGCTGAGAGTGTTGTTCATCATAGTAATATGGCAGCGTTAAATCCGCGAGACGCGCTGCGTCATCTTGCCCAAAGCGCGTTAAAGCAATCGTCGTGCAGCCATTTTCATGCGCCGACTTCAGCATTCGGTTAACTTCTGGCGTATTTCCCCTTGCCGTCACGGCGATGGCGAGATCCCCTTCACCTAAATTTGCCGAATAGCTCAACTGCACATGCAAGTCAGGACTAAATAACGCCGATTTATTAACGCGAATAAGCTTATGGAAAATATCATTCGCTACAATCGCGGACGAGCCAATACCAAATAGCACAATGCGCTTGGCTTCAACTAATTTTTGCGCGACGGCATCAACCGCGGCGGGCTCTAGCAGCTCTAAGGATTTTTCAATGGCACTAATAAATAACTGCCCAGATTTAGCGATAATCTGAGCCGTATCATCGTTACGGCTCAGATTGCCATACAAACTTTCCGCTTTGTGTTGCTTCTCATCAGATAAATAATCGACTTTGAATTCAGGATAGCCACGATAGCCCATTTGCCTTGCAAAACGAATGACGGATGCGCTGCTCACGCCAGCCTCACGAGCCAATTCAGCGGCATTCATTGCCACAAGGCTATCGCGATATTCCAGCAAAAACTTTGCAATACGCTGCTCTGTGCCTTTGCCTCTCGTCAATAAGCTTTCCAATTTTACTGTCAGTGCTGACATGGCTATACCTTCTTATTATTTTTCTGGATCGTTGAAGCCTATTATCATACTGGCAATGAAACCGACAATCCATGCGCCTGCTACCGCAATCAGAAAATCCAGAATCTGCCCATCACCCACCAGCGGAATTAAGGATAAACCCGCGGTACCAAATGGAATGATAATACCCACATGGAAGAACGCCATCAGCGCACCGCCCGCGGCCCCACCGATACAGCCTGCAATAAACGGTTTACCCAGCGGTAAGGAAACCCCGAACAGTAATGGCTCACCCACACCGAAGATACCGACGGGTAATGCCCCTACTAAGGTTTTCTTTAAACGCTGATTCTTGGTTTTCAGGAACACCCAGAAACATGACCCCACTTGCCCCATTCCGCCCATGGCTAAGATCGGGAATAAATAGTTCAAACCAAAAGTTTGTAGAATTTCCGCATGAATTGGGATCAAACCTTGGTGCAGACCTGTCAATAATAAGAATAGGAAGCTGCCACCTAAGATGCCGCCCGTTGCTACTGCCCCGCCACCACTACTCAGTAGCGCCACAGAAACCCCTTGTGCCAGCACTTGGTTCAGATAATGACCCGCCGGTTGGAAGACGACTAACGCCACCATTGCAGAGACTAAAATCGTCACAAATGGCGTCACAATCAGATCCAAACTCTCTTTGATGATGCTTCTAAACCACACTTCAAATTTAGAGGAAAACACAACCACCATCAGCACCGCAAAAATCCCGCCACTATTCGGTTGGAGTTTTTCCCCAAATAAGGTGATATCGGCTAAGCCCGGCATCGCTAAAAGCCCTGCCATCACCGCACCTATTGATGTTGATGCGCCTAACTCTTTCGCGGTATTTACCCCAATCATAATGGATAAATAGGTAAATACAGCGCTACCAATCAGCTTTAATAACTTAAACAGCTCAGGGAACTGATCCACCACACCTGGTGCCACTAAACGCACAATATTAATTAGCCCCATAATTAGACCACAACCAATTAACGCAGGAATGGTTGGGACAAAAATTGCGGCTAATGTATTCAGCATACGGCGGATAGAAAACGATTTTTTCTCTGGCGCTGATGGTGTACTTTCATCACTCGCCACGCCGCTGTTTTGCATTCTTTTATTCATCACAGAGAAGACTTTCGCCGCCGTCCCCATGCCCACAATCACTTGCTGTTGTTCACCATTAAAGACAACGCCCTTCACGCCCTCCACTTGCTTGAGAGCATCTGCATCAAATTTACTATTATCTTTTAAAACCAGACGGATACGAGTCATACAGTGGGTTAAGGTACCCACGTTTTCAAACCCGCCCGCATATTTTTCTATTTCTCTGGCGAGCACTTCCAGATGTTCTATCTTATTAGCCATAGGATTTCCCCGGTGTCGACTGAGTTATGACTCTGTTTATGTTATGTTTTACGCTATTCACTGTGACTGTTTAGCATCGAATCCAAACTGGTGTTCGGGTTACACTGAACAATCTCTGTCGCTTGTTGTGCAGTAATATTCAATTCATGCATCAAAATGGCGCGGCGCGGGTGATAATCCACTTGCTTCAATAATGCTGCCGCAGTGTCTACATCAATCCCGCACACTTCCCCAACAATACGTTCAGCACGACGCAGTAATTTAATATTACTCGCCATCACATCGACCATTAAATTGGTATGAATTCGCCCTAAGCGTCCCATGACACAGGTGCTTAGCATGCCTAAAATCATTTTTTGTGCAGTGCCACTTTTCATGCGCGTAGAGCCAGAAAGTACTTCCGCCCCCACATCCGGCGCAATGGCATACTGCGCTAACTCACTGAGCAAACCGTGTCCACGAGTGGTTATCCCCACGGTTAATGCCCCGATTTGATTACCATATTCAATCGCCGCTAAGGTAAATGGCGTTCGTCCACTTGCCGCAATACCAATAATCACATCTTTTTCCGTTGCACCGCGTGCCCGTAGTTCTTCTACCGATGCTTCCGTTGAGTCTTCAATATTTTCAACGGCTTTCAACATAGCCGAATGACCGCCCGCAATAATCGATTGCACCATTTCTGGCGATGTACCAAATGTTGGCGGACACTCTGCGCTGTCTAATACCGCCAGTCGACCACTGGTGCCAGCACCCACATAAAAGATCCGCCCGCCTTGTTTTAAACGATCCGCAATCACATCCACCACATTGGCGAGCTCTGGCAATACCGACTGTAATGCCGTTGCTACCGTGCTATCAGCCTGATTGATCACCGTTAACATCGATAAGGTATCTAAGCGAGAAAACTGCAATGTGTCCTGATTAAGTTCATTGTTCAAACAATCACTAAGCGTATTTTCGGTTACTGACATGGCACACCTCAATTGAAACTATATTTCATTAAAAAATACTATTTATGAATTTTAATTTCAATCCTAATCATAACTAGTTATTCACTTGTGATGATTTACGTGACTGGTCTCACAACAACAACATGAAAAAGTGTGAAAGAACCGGTGGCAACTTTATAAACCGTTTAAGACTGCCACCGGATGAGGACTATTTGACGAGCTTACAACTTCCGAAAGCGGAAGGGATATGGAAGTCTGGCTTCACTGAATCCGGCTTGATCCAGCTGATCCACTTACGCACTTGCTTAGGCTCACCGGCACTAAATTCACCGCGCAGAATGGCGCACATCAAGGTTTTCTTGTCATTATCTTGCCAAAGATTCAACTTGGTGAATTCATCCAGATCGATTTTCCCCGTTAACACATAACCTTCAGGGGTAATTTGCCCGACCGTTTTTAATGTTTCCCAATTCCAGCTTGGATCCACTTCGCGGTAAAAATTGGCTTTCGCATCAAATGTACGCCCTGATGGGTCCATTTCCGCTGTGTAATACGGTTTTAACTCAGGGCTGGTTGCAAAAAATAATTCCACACGGTCTGAGTCCAATACCGCCTGATCTTTATCAGCATCTTTGCCTAGCTGGATATCTTTATCGTCAGCAATAAAGCGAAAATAGAGCGCATTATCGCTCCATAATGCACGGAAATCAGTTTTTGGTGGCGTCTCATTTTCCCACGGATAAGTAAAGTCAGTGAGCACTTCAGCCTGCTCCCAAACCGCTACTTTTTGAGCATCTTCAAGGGAATTAATCTGCGCAGTATGATGAATGGGGTACTCTTTTGCCGCCACGCTGGCGGTCACTAACAAGGTTGTTGCTGCAAATAGGGTGGTTAATTTCATGCCTTGCCTCACTTTATCGGTTTTATAATGTGCGAATAACATCATGGTGTTTTTTATAACGGAATCGTTATGATTGTTTAAGAAATTAAATTTCATAATATATAACGAATATAGAATTAAAATTTCACCAAGAGCAAGGCATGTTCAATAAAAAACCTCACATTGTGAAGAGGCTCACTGTTTATAATTTCGCTATTCTGACCTTAAACTTAAGGCTAACTTTTCACGGATCGCATCGATTACCACTCTTATTTTTAGCGGTAAAAAGGACGTTGCGACCCACACGACAGAAATTGGGTAACGAGCACTTTGATAGCCAGATAAAATCTCAACAAGCTGTCCCGAATGTATTTTTTCTTGTGCCAGCCACTGAGGCAAATACGCAATTCCCGCCCCTTTTATTGTCGCCAGCATAATGGTTTGCATATCATCCATAATCAATTTACTGGTGGGTAAATAGCGGTGCTCTTGCTGAGCTTGGTCATACACTTGCCAAGGCAAAATATGTCCGCCCTGTGTGTAGGCAATAAGCTGATGTTTTTCTAATTCGCAGAGTGCCGTCGGCGTACCATTTGCCGTTAAATAATCAGGTGATGCACAAAAAATCATTTTATGGTGGCCAATTTCATGTGCAATCAATTGGTTTGAATCAGCAAGTTGCCCCACTCGCACTGCAACATGAACCCCTTCTTGCTGTAAATCTACATTCCTGTCATTCAATAACGTCTCAATTTCCAATTTAGGGTAAAGGTTCATTAACTCAATCAGTAGCGGGATAACATATAAGTTTCCCAATAGCCGAGGCGCGGTAATGCAGACTTTCCCTTCGACATTACGCTTGCCACTTTCCAAGAAGTTTGACGCTTCTTGCAGAGAATTCAGCGCATGACTCGCATATTCATACAGCACCATTCCATCATCCGTTAATGCTTGCTGACGGGTGGTTCGCTGAAACAATGCAACGCCTAGGCTATTTTCTAAACGCGAAATACTTTTGCTCACTGCTGAACGAGTTACATGTAGCCGCTCAGATGCCGCGGTAAAATTTCCACTTTCAACCACTGCAATAAAAATAGGTAAACAGTTCAAATCTAACTTGTTCATATTGGTGCTCATTTGGAAACAATATAAGGAAAGAATATCACTCATTGTCAACTTATCAAGCCAGATATACTGGTCACATCCTAAATTGATAAGGAAAAATTCCATGAAAATTTTAGTTATCAAATCCAGTATTAACGGTGCACAATCGCAGACCAACACTTTAATTCAGCAATATCTGGATGAACGTAAAGCCCAAGGCTATCAAGACTGTATTATCGAGCGTGATGTGGCAGAAAACCCATTACCCGTTCTCAATCAAGCCCGTTTCGCAGCATTAAGAGGCGCGGAAATTAGCAACTCTGATTTAAAAAATACCGCTGAACTTTCTGACCAACTTATTGCTGAGCTTAAAGAGAGTGACTTACTGATCCTTGGTGCGCCAATGTACAATCTCAATGTACCAACTGAATTGAAAAATTGGTTTGATTTAGTGGTTCGTGCTAGAGAAACTTTTCGCTATACCGCAACCTACCCACTAGGGTTAGTTGAAAATGTCAAAGCACTGGTATTTAGTGCTCGAGGCGGTATTCATTACGGACAAGAGACCGATGCAATTACCCCTTATTTAAACTCTGTATTAGGGTTAATGGGTATTAAGGATGTTCAGTTTATCTACGCAGAAGGTTTAGATATGAAGCCCGAAGGTTATGAGGCTGGGCTCGCCAATGCTCAACAACAATTAATGCTTCTCATTCATCATTAAGTATCATAATAAAAGAAATCCCCACTCTACATTATTTAATTCGTGGGGATTTTGTTTTCATTAAATTAACTATTAATACTCGCTTACAATTGTTAATTGTCAGCTAATGGACTGTATTAATTAATATTT
>NZ_JAERJY010000171.1:0-6834 GCF_018257375.1 Providencia sp. JGM181
ATTTGAATTAATTATTAATTTCCTTTTTAGGATTTGTTACATTGATAAAAGAAGATCCTCTTATATACTTAATTTGCTTTATATATAAATAATTTTAATAAGGTTGATTATGAAAAAGATGATTTTAGCTTGTGGACTGGGTTTATTGGCATTGACAATCACTGCGTGTTCAGAAGAAGAGAAAAAAGGTCAAGTTGCTGGTGCAACTGAAACTTGTAACGCTTACTTCGCTGAAGTTGATAGCTTAATTGCTAAAGCTTCTGAGAACCCACAAGCCAAAGCTCAATTAGATGCGATGAAAGGTCAGTTAGAAGAAGGTAAAAAGCAAGTTGCCGCTTTACCTAAAGACCAACAAGATCAAGCTTGCCAGCAAGGCATTGATGCAATGAAACAAATGAAAACAGCTTTAGGTCTGCAATAATCTTTCCTACTCTGTTAAAAAAAGAGCCTATATGGCTCTTTTTTTATTGTACTGTTTTACTAAAGTAACGTGACTCGATCAGGCTATAACCAAGTTCCAAAGCGTTTAATATAAATGTGCTTCATACCTTGCGCGACAAAACAATAACTCACTAATGTCAGCACTAACCAAGGGAAATATTCCATTGGCAAAGGCTGCAAGCCAATCATCGAACCAAATGATGAGAACGGAATATAAAGCCCAAGAGCCATGATAATTCCCGTTGTCAGTAACACGGGTAATGCAGCCGTGCTTTGAATAAATGGAATTTTTTGTGTCCGTAGCATATGAACAACCAACGTTTGTGACAGTAATCCCTCAACAAACCAACCCGATTGGAATAGCGCTTCATGGGCAATACTATTGGCTTGGAATACATACCACATTAATGCAAATGTCGTGATATCAAAAATGGACGATGTTGGACCAATCCAAATCATAAATCGCCCAATATTTTTCGCATCCCATTTACGTGGACGTTTTAAAAACTCTTTGTCCATTTTGTCCCAAGGTAATGCTAATTGGGACATATCGTACAGCAAGTTTTGAACCAGTAAATGAATAGCTAGCATCGGTAAGAACGGAATAAATGCACTCGCAATAAGAACAGAAAATACATTTCCAAAGTTAGAGCTAGCGGTCATATTTAAATACTTAATAATATTCCCAAACGTTTCTCTTCCTTTGATAACGCCTTGCTCTAATACCATCAAATCCTTTTCTAACAGAATGATATCCGCAGACTCTTTTGCGATATCGGTACCCGTATCTACAGATATTCCTACATCAGCATCCCGTAAAGCGGGTGCATCATTGATCCCATCCCCTAGGAAACCGACAGTATGTCCATTTGCTTGCAGTAGTTTTAGGATCTGAGATTTTTGTAGTGGGGTTAATTTGCAGAAAACGGAAACTTGCTCAACTTTCGTTTTCAGCTCATCATCGCTCATTGCCTCGACTTCAAGACCAGTCATTATCTCATCGATATTTAAACCTACATCATGGCAAATTTTTTCAGTGATCACGGCATTATCACCCGTAAGCACTTTGACCATCACGCCATTTTCTCTTAGTGCAGCAATAGCCGAAATTGCACTCTCTTTTGCAGGGTCTAAAAATGTAAGAATACCTTGTAACTCGAGTTGTTGTTCTGCTTGAGCCGATAACGGTAACAAAGCTTCAGCATCATTCAATGAACGCGTTGCCAGCAGTAATACCCGGAACCCCTGCTTATTATAGTCACTGACCAGCTCCGCAATCCTAGCTTTAGCTTGGTCATCCAATAAGACGGAGTGTCCATCTTGCTGATAACTATGACAAACAGCCAACATTTCTTCCGCTGCCCCTTTACAGATCAATAAAGCTTCACCTTCAGGGGTTTTTACTGTGACGGATAATTTTCGGCGAATAAAATCAAATGGTAGTTCATCAATTTTTTGATAAGCCTTCAACTGCTCGACTTTATCATTGCCACGTCCACGTCGAATAATTGCCTGGTCCATCATATTTTTGGCACCACTTTGATGGAAACTATTCAACCACGCCAATTGCAAAATTCGGCTATCTTTTTGCCCATTACTGTCGAGATAATGCTCTAAAATGATACGATCTTGCGTCAATGTTCCCGTTTTATCGGTACATAGCACATCCATCGCACCAAAGTTCTGAATAGCATTGAGCCGTTTAACAATAACCTTGTGCTTAGACATGGCTATCGCCCCTTTTGCAAGGTTTGAGCTCACTATCATCGGTAACATTTCAGGGGTTAATCCCACCGCAACAGCCAGTGAAAATAGTGTTGCCTCAAACCAATCACCTTTAGTGAATCCATTGATTAATAAGACAATCGGCACCATTACCAGCATAAAGCGGATTAGCAACCAACTCACACTATTCACGCCGCGATCAAAAGCAGTTTGAGCTCGAGTTCCTACAATCGATTTGGCTAGCGAGCCTAAGTACGTTTTGCTCCCCGTTGCAACCACAATGCCCCTCGCCGTTCCACTCGTTACATTGGTACCCATCAAACAGATATTGGAAATTTCAAGTAATTCATTTTCTGTCGGTGATGCGGGTTCCAAACTTTTTGCGGACACATTTGCGAGAGTGTCATATTTTTCAACCGGGATAGATTCCCCCGTTAAAATGGCTTGGCTGATAAATAGATCTCGAGATTCCACCAGTTTTAAATCCGCAGGAACCATGTCTCCAGCTGATAATAAAACGATATCCCCTGGCACTAAGCATTTGATTGGCACTTCCTTGCGAATAGAACGTCCGGTTCTATCATCACGGCGGAATACAGTAGCCGTGGTTCTTACCAAAGATTTCAAGGCTTCTGCCGCTTTATTGGTTCGATATTCTTGCCAAAAACGCAGCAATCCACTTAATACAACCATCGTGACAATGATAATAACGCCCGTTAAATCAGTCTCCTCACCTTGACGCTCAGGGATCACATAGTCAGTAAAGAAACTCACTATCGCGAGGATCATCAAAACAAAAATAAATGGATTTTTAAAAGAAGTGAGTAATTGCTTCCAAGCAGGAGGTGCTTTTTCATGAGCAACTTCATTTTCCCCCTCGGCGACTAAACGGTCGAGAGCCTCATTTTCAGACAACCCCAGAAGGTTAGTTTGATATTCATTGAGAACCTGCTCAATGTTTTTGCTCGCTTGTTCGCCAACAATGAATTTTTGGCGTGCAGGGGCTTTTGCGCCTTTGCGCTGATGCCTTATTTCAGTCATAACGTTATCTCAATAGAGTACAGTTGTACTTTTTAAACGCTATCTGACTGAAAATATTGTATTTTAGCCAGATAGCTCCTGTTTATATCTCCAAGATGGGGGGTGCTCGTCCATTTCGGCTCCTTTAATCAGTTAATTTTTAGCAATCAAGCGGGTAGCTCGGATGCCACTTTCCAATTGATAGCACTGACACTTTGCTCAAGACTAATCCGGCAAACCAATGCTTCTATCTCTTTTTGCTCGACTGGCGTGGCAAGAAACTCTGCACACACCTCCAACTGTTCTGGTTTCAATGTATCTGCACTACTCAATGACTGTAAGCGAATATGCAGGCCATTAATGGCTTGTAAAATCAACGTTCTAACAAGGATTTCATCACCTTGGTGACACATCACACGTATTTTATAACGCTGCTCAACATCCAATGCCTGCTGTTGCGGTTGGCGATTAATTTTTGCTGCGGCTTCTCGTAATAGAATATTTGCACATAGAATCAATAAAGTAGCTATTGTGGCAAGTGAGTACTGCCCTAACCCGCATAACACACCAATTCCGGCTGAACACCATAGTGTTGCGGCAGTATTCAGACCTCGAATATTCATGCCTTCACGCATGATCACTCCAGCACCTAAGAAGCCGATACCTGACACAATTTGTGCAGCAATTCGACCAGGGCTATCCGGTGAAGTTGTCACTGAACTCAAAATAAATACGGCTGCTCCCGTTGCAACCAATGCATTCGTACGCAATCCAGCCATTCTTTGACGCCATTGACGCTCTGCGCCAATTAATGCGCCAAGGCACATTGCAGATAAAAGATTTAATATATCCGGTGTGAAAAACATAATGATCCCTCCATCAAATAATGGATAACAATTAATGGGCAGAATAAAAAGCCCATGCCAAATTGCTGAATAAATAAATATTCAGTAATTAATGGCTATTGCCCGGAGGGAATAGAGAATAAATATAAACTTGCATGATACACACTCACTGCAACAGTGACTATTTCATTCGAAAAATGAAAAATTCTCATATAAATCAGGGAGTATGAGTGATAGAAACATCAGACACCGCCCGCCGTAGTGGCAAGCAGCTAATAGAAGAGATTATTAATTACTTGCCAATTAAATTAAGTTTTTATTACAACTCTGACTGTCCAAGTAATTTATCTCCAATAGGTTAATGTGAGCTGAGTATAGATGCGGCTAATTATTAAGTAAAGATTTAAATGTTAATTATTTTTACACTATATTTTTTTATTTTTCAGAAATGAAAAAGCCCGTCCTTAAAAAGGACGGGCTTTAGAAAATCAGTTAAGCAATTAGCTTAGATAGCAGTTACGTTAGCAGCTGCTGGGCCTTTTGCACCGTTTTCAATGGTGAATTCAACTTGCTGGCCTTCTGCCAGAGTTTTGAAACCATTGCCCTGAATGGCAGAGAAGTGGACGAAAACGTCTTTGCTACCATCAGCTGGAGTGATGAAACCGAAGCCTTTAGACTCGTTGAACCACTTAACTTGACCTTTCATTTTGTCGGACATTTGACTTTTCCTATATAACATCAAAAAAACTTGCCTTTTGGCATATATGGGCCAGAGTCAGCTATTTAATCAGGGAAACACCAAGATGAAGCGTCACGGTAAAAGGCTATCTTTGATAACTTTTTTCTTTAGAACACACTAACTCAGTAATCATACATCAAATAGGACTGCTAAACAGGCCGATGCACATTAACTCATGACTTTGAGATAATAGCAACTATTTTATACATTCAATCCTGAAAATATTGCTGTTTTTTCGATTCCGTCACTTTTAGGCGGAATTATGTTAACAAAAAAACTGCATTTTATTGATATTTTAAAGATTTCTTTTAAATAAAACCCTCTCTAAACCTCAAAAGTCGACAGGATTAATCCCATATGATGACAATCCAGTTAAATATTTTTTTTAACTGATATATAACAATTCATTCCCTCCGTGATACCCTCCTAGTATAGATATCTGACAGAGAGTCACTTACCATGGATATTATCAAACAAATACTTATAGATGATTTAGATGCCATTAATCAGCGTGAGCAACGTGATGGCAAACCTTACTTTAATAGCCAATTTCTCGCCAATCATCCTTATTTATGTATTGGCATGATTGCAGCCTATTTACCGCTTGCCGTGATCTTATGGTACGCACCCTACTTTGGTCCTTATTGGACACTTGGTATAACCCTCTTATTTATTATACTTGCTAGCGTTCTGTTATTTGACATTAAGCCTGTCTACCATTTCGAAGATATTGGCGTACTTGATTTGCGTGTTTGCTATAACGGTGAATGGTTTGTCACTGAAACCGTATCTGAGGACGCGTTAAATAAAATTCTTAATTCTCAGGAAGTCAGCTCAGCAATCAAGCAAGAAATTTCTCGTTTATTAGCATTAAAGGGCAACATCTCCTTTTACGATATTTATCATATTGCTTACCCTGAGGTTTCTTTGCCGACACAAGTTACTTTAGCCGCTCAAAATTAAAACATTATCAATAATATAGCGTAGTTTTTATTCGTAATGAGTAGTGATTGAGCAATTAGATTTAATTTCTATTTTTATCGTTGACAGGTCGAGGTGATATCGTTAATATTCGCCTCGTTCTCAGGAACAACCCAATTCCTCCATAGTTCAGTCGGTAGAACGGCGGACTGTTAATCCGTATGTCGCTGGTTCAAGTCCAGCTGGAGGAGCCAAATTTAAAAAGCCCGCTAAGATTAATTCTTGCGGGCTTTTTGCTTTCTAGCTGCTCTTCAACCTTTTCATTCTTGTTCACCCTATTTCCGGCTACTTTTACTTATTCCTGCCCTACTCATTAATAGAACAATCCTTATGACTTGCGCGCAGTTCAATTTTAACTGCACTGCTTGAAACAATGGTCAAATCCCTGAAACTCTACTAACAGGGAATAAATAATCACCAAATTGTTTACTTAACAACCTGTTGAACATTTTTTTTAATTTTATGCTTTACAACCGAGTACGGGGTGGGTAATATGCGCCTCGTTCTCAGGAACAATCAATTCCTCCATAGTTCAGTCGGTAGAACGGCGGACTGTTAATCCGTATGTCGCTGGTTCAAGTCCAGCTGGAGGAGCCAAATTTAAGAAGTCCGCTCAGGTTAATCCTAGCGGGCTTCTTGCTTTCTAATCCTGCCATTCTTATCTTTCCTGCAAATTCCTTATCAACGATAATTTTTACACATCAAACTTACTCTACAATCTTAATCACATCTTTTAACTGATTCTTTTTTCAGCTATTTTTTGTTCTCTTTCTTTTACATTCTATCAGTTAGATCAAAATTTTATCGATTCGCGCAGATAACAGGCAAACGAACTTATTTTATCATTTTCCCCTTTGACATTAGCGATTCAGGACGCTAATATCCTCTGCGTGTTAAGGGAGTTCCTCCATAGTTCAGTCGGTAGAACGGCGGACTGTTAATCCGTATGTCGCTGGTTCGAGTCCAGCTGGAGGAGCCAACTTAATCTTTCCTTTCTCTGTTTTATTCTGTTTAAATTCCTTTATTTTCCAGTATTTTAAAAAATTCCAAAGAAAAATAATTTCTATATTAATTGTCCTTGAT
>NZ_JAERJY010000172.1:0-6580 GCF_018257375.1 Providencia sp. JGM181
TAATGAGGCCAAAGTAGGCTGACCAATCCTTCCGTTAATTCCGGTAAATCATCATCACTTATTTTGTTTAGGGTATGGGGGGATTTTAATTAGCGTAATATTTTGCAGTATCTCGATGAATTTGACTGCATTTTTGGTTTCTAGTGAATATTTTATTAAACATGGTTTGATTGTGATGAACGCTTTGAATGGTAATAGCAACACTAATAGTAAAGGAGTAACCAATGAATAAAACAACATTGTCCTCAGCAATTCGAGGAACAGGTATCGGATTCAGTCTATTCGTTGTGATGAGCACAAGTAGTTATGCCGCTCAGACACCAGTTGCTCCACAAGTTGACGCAAAAGCGTTTGTATTAATGGATTATAACAGCGGTAAAATTTTGGCTTCGGGTAATCCTGATGAGCGTTTGGATCCTGCAAGTCTAACCAAGATCATGACTAGCTATGTGGTCGGGCAAGCGGTCAAAGCAGGGAAAATTACACCGCAAGATATTGTGACAGTGAGTGAAGCCGCATGGGCGACAGGAAACCCTATTTTAAAAGGTTCTTCCTTGATGTTTTTGAAACCGAAAGACCGTGTTTCTGTATTGGATTTAAATAAAGGCGTGGTAATTCAATCTGGGAATGATGCCAGTATTGCCTTGGCTGAGCACGTTGCGGGGAGCCAAGAATCTTTTGTTGACCTTATGAATGGCTACGTCCAAAAAATTGGCTTAACCAATACCCATTTTAAAACCGTACATGGTTTAGATTCTGAAGGGCAATACAGTACCGCTCGGGATATGGCTGTGTTAGCGCAAGCGCTGATCCGCGATGTGCCTGATGAGTATGTATTGCACAAAGAGAAAGAGTTTACGTTCAATAATATCCGTCAACCTAACCGTAACCGTTTATTGTGGAGCCAAAATCTTCATGTTGATGGCGTGAAAACAGGGCATACTAGTGGTGCTGGTCATAACCTAGTCGCATCAGCAACTGATGGTCCTATGCGCTTGATTTCGGTAGTTTTAGGTGCGCCAAGTGACCGTGTTCGTTTTTCTGAAAGCGAAAAGCTGCTCACTTGGGGCTTCCGTTTCTTTGAAACAGTGACGCCGATTAAAGGGGATGCTGTTTTACAGAAACAACGTGTTTGGTTTGGTGACATTTCAGAAGTGCCTTTAGGGGTCGAAAAAGATGTGGCAGTGACTATTCCAAAAGGTCAGCTACAAAACCTAAAAGTGGACATTAAACTAGATAATGATTCCATTGAAGCACCTTTAGCATTGAACCAAAAGGTGGGCACAATTAACTTTATTTTGAATGGTGAAGTGATTGAACAGCACCCATTGGTTGCAAAACAAGCTGTAGAGGAAGCGGGGTTTATCGGTCGTATTTGGGATTACATCATGAAAACCATTACTGGCTGGTGGAATGCCATTTTTGGATGATTAAAACCTAATTATAAAATTAATATATGGAGACCTCTTTATGAGGTCTCTTTTTTTTGTAATGAATAACATTAAATAAACTTACAGATAAACTTCAATTGAAATATTTCCAATTCAATTTAATAATCATTTTAATTGTTTGAGTGCTAACTATTTTACTGTTATTTAAATATCAATGGTTGAAATTATCTCATGCAATTTCATAATATATTTATTAATTTAATTAATTGAAATGGAGAATTATCAATGGGCATTTCCATGGAAGAAAGAATGCATCAGCTGTCCTTACAAAAAAATACCAAAGGGATTGGGGAAAACAGTGTTAATGGTGGTCGTGCGGATAATCGCGGTGAAAATAGTGGCGTTATGAAATCCGGTGATGCGATTGATTCTGGTAAAGGGGGCGGTTCTGTAGATGGCGGTAATACATTAAACCTGCATACTAACAATCATATAATGCAAGGTGGGCTTGCGCGTAATAATGGTGTTAACAATGGGGACGTTGAGGGGGGAGATAGTACCAACTTTGGTTTAAATAACAATGAACTTAATGGTGGTTCCGCAACGAATGAATTTGGTTCTGTTAACCATGAAAATTCATATATTAAAGGCGGTAATGCTATTCGTGAGTTGCAAAGCGGTATTGAAAAATACCAAGGAATGCAAAAGCAATTGGCGGAGGCAAATAAAGAAATCACTCGCAAAACTAATGAGTTGTCAGCACTGAAAAAAGAAATTGCATCACAAAAAGTAGAATTGCAAAAACAGCAGCAAGCATTAGCAGATCAAGCTTCTCAATCAAAAGACACGCAAGATAAGCTGAATGCGGCGCAACAGCTTCTTGCTCAAAGTGAAGAAGAAAAGCAGTCATTAAATAATGAACTGATGAAGGCTAAAGGAGATGTGAATCAACTTCGCTCTGATATGAAAGCTCAACGTGGTGAAATAGACAAACTCAAAGCTCAGGTTGATGCGGGCAAGCAAGAGATCAACGAGCTGGAAGTTAAATTAGATAAGACGAGTGGTGATAAAGAGAAACTCGAAGAGCGCTTAAAAGTCCAGCAAGATCGTAATAAAAAACAAGAAGAAAAAATTGCTGAAATTCAAGGTAAGATTGGTGACAAACAAAAAGAAATTGCCGCTTTGAATGACAAGCTTGCAGATGAAGGAAAAAACCAAGCGGGTTTAAATGCTAAAATCCAGCGTTTAGAAAATGATATTGACAACTTAAAGAGCATTTTAGATAAGAAAGTTGAAAAAGAGTCTGAGAGCGGCTCTAAGGTTTCTCAACTGCAAGAAAAAATTAGCGTTTTAGAAGCAGAGAAAAAAAAGTTAGACTCTCTATTGCAAAACGAACTTCACTCTTACACCAAACTGGCTGAAGAATATCGTCTCTTTGAGGAGTCCGTTAAAACAGACATGGAAAAATTTGACCGGATAGAACTGGTGTTTAACAAAATGGGTGGTTTGGTAAATGAAGGTCAAGATATCTTAATCAACTCACCTGAAACTACGACAACGACGTATACAACTACCTCGTACTCTCGTGAGACAAAAACATCAGAGGGTCGTTCATCTGCTGGATTTGCACAAAATTCAGGGGATAATTCAGGCTCTATTCGTGGTGGTGATAGCATTAGTAATTCGTATGTGAAAAATGAGGTGAAGTTTGAGATTGATAGTGATCAGCTCGCCAATAAAATAGCGGAAGGGGCGAGTGCTTTCACTCAAACTATTGAAGAAGTTGTTTTAGATGCTGGGAGTTCAGTTAAAGGCGCTGTCGATACTGTTAGTGTATTAGTCTCAACGAAAACACCATATCAAGTCTGGTAATAGTACTTAGCCAGCAATCAAAAGGCCTGCATTTGCAGGCCTTTCATATGATAGAAATTAAATTATTCGCAATGACCTAACTTAATCGCCAAACCGCCTTGGGAAGTTTCACGGTATTTTGCGTTGATATCTTTACCTGTTTCATACATGGTTTCGATGACTTTATCGAGGCACACGCTTGGCGCGCTCACACGGCGTAATGCCATACGAGCGGCATTCACAGCCTTAACAGATGCAATTGCATTACGTTCGATACAAGGTACTTGGACTTGCCCACCCACAGGGTCACAGGTTAAGCCTAAGTTATGCTCCATGGCGATTTCAGCCGCGACGCACACTTGCTCTGGGCTGCCCCCCATTAATTCAGCCAAACCAGCAGCAGCCATGGAACAGGCTACACCGACTTCACCTTGGCAACCAACCTCTGCACCAGAGATGGACGCATTCATTTTGTACAGCGTACCAATCACGCCTGAAACTAAGAAATAGCGGGTATAAGAGTTTTCGTTGACTGGGCGAATAAATTTATCGTAGTAAGCCAATACCGCAGGAATAATTCCGCACGCACCATTCGTTGGGGCAGTAACAACACGGCCACCGGCGGCGTTCTCTTCATTGACAGCAAGGGCGTACATGTTGATCCAGTCAATCACCGCCATTGGGTCAATATTGTTATTGTCAGAAGTCACTAATTGACGGCGCAATGCCGCCGCACGGCGAGGAACGCGCAGTGGACCTGGTAATAAACCTTCGGTGCTCACGCCGCGTTCAATGCCCGCTTTCATGACATCCCACACCGCAGCCAGATATTCAGAGATCTCTTCTTTGCTGTGCAGGGCTAACTCGTTTTGCATTACTAATGCAGACAAAGATAACCCCGTTTCTTTACAATGTTTTTGTAAATCAGCCGCATATTTGTATGGGTAAGGGACTTGAACCGCATTTTCAGTTTCTTGACCGAAATGTTCTTCATCGACGATAAAGCCACCGCCAATGGAGTAATAATTCTTGGTATACAGAACGTTATCGCCATCAAACGCGGTAATTGTCATTCCGTTTTCGTGTAATGGTAGGTTAGTTGAATGGAAATTCATCCCACCTTCAGTTGGAAAATCGACTTCATGTTGACCATTTGCCAGCAGTAGTTTGCCAGTTTGCTCAACATTGCGCATAAATGCTGGGATAGCATCAATATCAATCGTATCAGGCAGATTACCCGCCAAACCCATAATAATCGCCATATCGGTGGCGTGTCCTTTACCTGTTAGGGATAAAGAGCCATAAACATCGACGGAAATACGTGTGGTTTTAGTGAGAAGATTTTGCTGGATGAGGTCATCGACAAACTGCTTACCGGCTTTCATAGGGCCGACAGTGTGTGAGCTGGATGGTCCGATACCGATTTTAAAAATGTCGAATACGCTAATCATATTCTGTCTTCCTATATTGAAGGATCCCCATCAAACTGCCAATTACAGGGTATTTGTTGTCAGTAAGATGATTATAGAAGATCCCTCAATTAACCAGATTGATATAGGTTAATTGAGGGCTTAGATTTACTTAATTATTTGCTAATTTTTTTAATTAGAAGAATAACTTGTAAGTTGCAGCGGAGATAGCGACCAGACCCATGATGACAACGAAGATATTGCTGAGTTTACCGGAGTATTTACGCATCGCAGGAACTTTGCTGATTGCATACATTGGCATTAAGAACAGCAGGATTGCGATAACTGGGCCACCCAGACTTTCAATGATATCCAGTACTCCAGGGTTCAATGTTGCAACAATCCAAGTTGTTACTAACATGAACAGTGCAGTACCACGATTTAATTTTTTAACATCAACTGTTTTGCCTTTTGCGCGATATGCACGCTCAACTAAACCATTGAAACCTTCACGAGCACCTAAGTAGTGGCCTAAGAATGATTTGATGATAGCGATAAAGGCGATGATAGCTGCGGCATACTTGATAAACGGCTGATCAAAATAGCCAGACAGGTAGTCAAGGATACTGATATTTTGCGCTTTAGCTGCAGCAAGGTCTGCTGAAGACAGTGTGAATACACAGCTGATGACGAAGAACATTACAGTCAGAACCATCAGGATGTGCGCAGAAGCCAGAATGCGTGAGCATTTTTTCTCTGCCGCTTCATCATACTCTTCACGTTTTGCAACAGAGAAAGCAGAGATGATTGGTGAATGGTTAAACGCGAAAACCATAACTGGGATTGTTAACCAGATAGTGATCCAAATGCTTTGTCCACCGGATGCTGTAGCCGCTTCAGTCACGTTATCTAAAGATAATGTGCTCAGAGCATCGGTGCTCCAATGTGGAACCATATACAGAGAGAAAGCGACCAGTACGGCGATGAATGGGAACACCAGCATACTCATGACTTTAACAATATATTTTTCACCGAATGCCACGATTGCCATAACGCCACCGACTAAAATCAGTGCCAGCAACCAACGTGGTGGTGCACCAACGCCTAATAGTTCAGTCAGGAATTTGTTAACGTTGTTAGTGATAGAAACACCATAAACTAACAAAATAGGATAAATAGCAAAGAAATAGAGCAGGGTGATCCAGTTACCTGCTGTACGACCAAAATGCTCTTCTACCACTTCGGTAATGTCACCGTCTTTCTTTGAACCGGAAAGGACAAAGCGTGTTAAACCACGGTGAGCAAAAAATGTCATTGGGAAAGCAAGTACTAACATCAGTAATACTGGCAGTAATCCACTCATACCCGCATTGATAGGCAAGAATAAAACACCAGCGCCGATGGCGGTACCATAAAGACCGAGCATCCACACGGTGTCTGTTTTACGCCAAGCGGTAGCATTCCCTGTTTGCGAGGCTGTTTTGTTGATGGAACCAACTTTTGTTGTATCCATAATAGTCTCCAAAAATAAAAGTCAAAAAATAAAAATTGGGTGCCTATTTCACTAGGCTCTTAATCTTTTTGTACGATTAATCGACGGTTTAATTAGTGGTTAGTAAATAAACAATCGGTTAATACACTGTCTAGCCATTAATAATGGTTTTATACGTAACAATCTGATTGGAAATAAAACTAAGATGAATATGAAATTCATTTTCAATCAGTTTTGCAATTTTATAAGTAATTTTTAAAAGTGGATTTTGAGTGTGAGAATCTACATTTTAGCAGAACAAAATGCCGTGATCATTATCTCAAAAGAGAAATATCCCCTGCGTTTGCCAGCTTTCAGTGGTTTTTATAAAATTGTTAATGGAATTTGGCTTAGTGCTGTTTTTTGTCGTTTTTTGGTAATGTTCATAAAATGAATAC
>NZ_JAERJY010000173.1:0-6515 GCF_018257375.1 Providencia sp. JGM181
AAAACACAATAAAAAATGAGGGAAAACATGCGAATTAAAGTCTTGCTTGGTGCTGCTGCATTACTAACTTTAGCAGGATTTATACACCATGCCAAATCGATCATGATCACATTAATGACGCAAACTAATTCAAATTTCACCTTAAAGTGTTAGCTGAAATGTTTTTTCAAAGATTCTTCACTTCTGAAAATAACGAAACTAATTATACTCTTTCGAAAATCATCGCATCCACTATAGTTTGCATTTTGTCTGGCAAACAAACCTCATAAACAAAAGAGTTTTTAAATAAAAAATAGGATTTGAATCACAATTATCACTTTTTTATTTAGCATCTCTCAAAAATGACGACGTCGTCATATTAAAAACCAAACAATTTATTTATAACAATAGAGCATCACTTTTCTCACACTATTATTATTTTTAGCCGTCAAGCGTTACAAAGAGAACGGTTTACTTACAAAAACGACGTTTAATGTTGACGTCAACATTATAGCCAACATCCAGAATGAGGTTATTAGAATATGAGTACCCTACCTGAAAAAATGAAAGCTGTTGTATGTCATGGCCCCCATGATTACCGCTTTGAAGCGATTAAAAGACCAACACCAGGATTTCGTGAAGTGGTCATCAAAGTAGACGGATGCGGTATCTGTGCAGGTGACTGTAAAGCGAATGATGGCGCTCAAATGTTCTGGGGTGAAAACCCATGGATCAAAGCCCCTGTCGTACCAGGACACGAATTTTACGGACGCGTTGCTGAGCTGGGCGAAGGTTCTGGCGAAAAATATGGTCTGAAAGTAGGTGATCGTATTTTAGCGGAACAAATCGTGCCTTGCTGGGAGTGTCGTTTCTGTAAGTCAGGCAAGTATTGGATGTGCGAAACCCATGATATTTACGGCTTCCAAAAAGAAGTTGCCGATGGTGGGATGGCGGAATATATGCGTTTTTCTGAGCGTGCCATTATTCACAAAATTCCAGATGAGCTTTCAGAAAACGATGCGGCGTTAATCGAGCCAATGGCCTGCGCTATCCATACCGTTCGTCGCGGTGATATCGATTTAAATGACGTTGTCGTTATCGCAGGCGCAGGTCCACTGGGTCTGTGCATGATCCAAGTCGCGAAACTCAAAACCCCGAAAAAATTAGTTGTTATCGATGCTATCGATGAACGCCTTGAATTAGCGAAGAAATTTGGCGCTGATGTGGTGATCAACCCACTGAAAGAAGATGCCATCAAACTGGTGAAAGAGATGACCGAAGGTTACGGTTGCGATGTGTACATCGAAGCGACTGGCGCTCCAATCGGCGTGACTCAAGGGTTAGAAATGATCCGTAAATTGGGTCGCTTCGTCGAGTTCAGCGTTTTCGGTAAAGAGACCACCGTAGACTGGTCAATTATCGGTGACCGTAAAGAGTTAGATATCCGAGGTGCTCACTTAGGCCCATACAGCTACGAGGTCGCCATTGACCTATTTAGCCGCGGGTTAGTATGTGCTGACGATATCGTTACCCACTTCTACTCAATCGATGATTGGGAAGAAGCATTTGTTATGGCGAAATCGGCAGACTCTATCAAAGTCGTTATCAAGCCATAATGCTGTTGTAGTGCAATATAGTGAAATGCAATATCAGCATAATTAAAGTAAGTCATTAATAATCATAAATATTAGCAGTACCCTATAACACTAAAGGCTCTTTAGGAGAACATCTTATGTTGAGTAAATTTAAAAAGTTAGCTGTTGCAGCAAGCATTTTAACACTGGGCATGGCTTTTAACGCGACAGCAAAACCGGTTTCTGTCGGAATGTCGTTTCAAGAACTGAATAACGAATATTTCGTGACCATGAAAGAGGCTTTAGAAAGCGCAACAGGTGAAATGGGCGCTCAACTTTATATCGCTGATGCGGCACACGATGTCTCAAAACAAACCAGCGATATCGAAGATATGCTTCAGAAAAAAATCGATATTCTGCTGATTAACCCAGCAGATAGCGTGGGTGCAGAAACAGCTGTATTAGCTGCGAAAAAAGCGGGTGTCGTGGTGATTGCAATCGATGCACAAGCTAACGGTCCAATCGACTCATTCGTGGGTTCTAAAAACTACGAAGCAGGTCTAATGGCGGGTAAACGTTTAGGTGAATCATTAGGTGGTAAAGGCGAAGTGGCTATCCTTGATGGTATCCCTGTCGTGCCAATCCTTGAGCGTGTTCGTGGTTTTGAAGCCGCCATGAAAGAGTATCCAAACATCAAGATTGTGACCAAATTAAACGGTAAACAAGAGCGTGATACTGCGATGAACGTCACTGAAAACATGCTGCAAGCTAACCCTGGCTTGAATGGTATCTTCAGTGTGAACGATGTGGGTTCTTTAGGCGCATTAGCGGCAATCGAATCTGCGGGTCGTGATGTGAAACTGGTGAGTGTTGATGGTTCTCCTGAAGCCGTCGCTGAAATTGCCAAAGGTAATTCACCGTTTATCGCTACTTCCGCACAATTCCCACGTGACCAAGTACGTATTGGTTTAGCCATGGGCTTAGCAAAACACTGGGGAGCTAACGTACCTAAAGAAGTTCCTCTGGATGTTAAGTTAATCGATAAAACCAATGCTAAAGATTTCCATTGGTAATCAGCAATTAATAAAGTAAATAAGTAAGTCGAGCTCGGTATTGCGCCTACGGATTATTCCCCGGCGCAATACTCTTAATAAAAATGAATGACACTCTGTTTATTGGAAAGCATTTCACTTTCCAACTCGCTTTGTTACCCATTTTTAAGCGGTAAAGAAAATAAGGGAAGCAACATGATGCAATTGTTAGCATTAAAAGATGTCAGTAAAACTTTCCCTGGGGTTAAGGCGCTAGATAATATTAATCTCTCTTTAGAAAAAGGAGAGGTACACGCACTGCTGGGTGAAAATGGTGCGGGTAAATCAACGCTAATGAAAGTGCTGTGTGGAATTCATAAACCAGATAGCGGGAAAATACTTATCGAAGGCGAAGAGTACACCTTCCATAATTATCGTGATGCCATTAAAGCGGGCGTCGGTATTATTTTCCAAGAGTTTTCGTTAATCCCTTATTTAAATGCTTTTGAAAATATCTTTTTAAACCGGGAAATTAAAAATAAATTTGGCTTATTAGATAGAAAGCTGATGCGTGAAAAAGCGCAGATAATCCTATCTGAGTTGGGCGTTAATATTGATATTGATGAACCCATTAGTCATTTAAGTATTGCTGAACAACAATTTGTGGAAATTGCCAAAGCGCTTTCTCTGGATGCCAAAATATTGGTACTAGATGAGCCAACGGCAACATTAACCCCCAAAGAAGCCAATCACCTATTTGATGTGATGCGTGACCTGAAAGCAAAAGGCGTCGGCATGTTCTTTATCTCTCACCACTTGGAAGAGATTTATGAAATTTGCGACACCATTAGCGTATTGCGAGATGGTCAATATATTGGATCCCGTAAGGTGGATGATACCGACCTTGATGTGATCATCGAAATGATGGTGGGTCGTGAAGTCGAAAATATCTACCCGCCAAAACGTCATTTTGATGGACAAGAGGTCATTCTCGACGCTCAAATTCAACGGTTTGCTTCTAGCCCAACCAATCGCATTCAATTGAAAAAAGGCGAGATCCTCGGTCTTGCAGGCTTAGTCGGCTCTGGCCGCACTGAAAATATTCTCGCCATGATGGGCGCGGATAAAGCCTACAAGAAAAAAGTGGTTCTAGAGGGGCAAGAAGTCAAAATGAAATCTGCGGCACAAGCGCTCCAGTTAGGCATTGGACTTTTACCTGAAAGCCGTAAAACCCAAGGTTTGGTTTTGCCATTCTCAGTTAAAGAAAATATTTGGCTAAATAACCACGCTCAAAAACTGTTCTTAATTCAAAATAAAAAAGAACATTTGTTATCTCTTGATTTAATTTCGCAAGTCAAAGTTAAAACACCAGAAGCAGATACAGCGGTTTCAACGCTTAGCGGTGGAAACCAACAAAAAGTGGTGATTGCACGTTGGCTGAATAAACAAGCCAAAATTCTTATTTTCGATGAGCCTACACGGGGTATCGACGTCGGAGCAAAATCAGAAATCTATCAATTAATGCGTTCACTTACCGAAAAAGGGATCTCAATTATTATGATTTCCTCAGAGCTGCCTGAAGTTATTGGCGTGAGCGATCGGGTTTTGGTGTTTCGAGATGGTGAAGTTGCTGCTGAATTAAGTGGGGACGAGATTAACTCAACCCAGATTATGTTACATGCGGCCGGCAATATTATATAGGATCATGACTATGTCTAACCAAAGTACAATTCCACTAGCGAAGAATAAATTTAATTTTGCCAAATTAACCAAGATACCGGCATTTTTACCTCTCGTTGGGTTAATTATTTTATTTGCTTGCATGTCCATTTTTAATGAGCATTTTTTAACGGTAAATAACTTATCTACTATTGCCCGCCAAGTTTCTATTAATGCAATCATTGCTATCGGGATGACATTTGCCATCTTAACCGGAGGGATCGACCTTTCCGTTGGGGCGGTGATGGCGCTATCTGGTACATTGATGGCTGGATTAATGAAATATTATGGTATGGATCCTTCCATTGCCATTGCTCTGGGTCTGTTATCTGGTATCGCGTTTGGATTTATTAATGGGATTTTAACTGCTTACGGTAAAATGCCGCCAATTATCGTGACCTTAGGCGCCATGATTATTGCGAAAGGCTTAGCGCTAATTTACACCGGTGGCTACCCTATTTCTGGCTTACCTCAAGAGTTTGCTTTTTGGGGTCGTGAAGAATTGATGGGAATTCAAGTACCTATCCTGTTAATGCTGGGTCTGTATCTAATTTTTTATGTGGTGCTTAATCATATTCCATTCGGTCGCTATATTTATGCCATTGGCGGTAACGAAGAGGCTGCGCGTTTAAGTGGTATCCGCGTTGAGCGCTATAAAATGTTGGTGTACGTCATCAGTGGTTTCACTGCGGCATTTGCCGGGCTGATTTTTACTTCTCGCGTTATGAGCGGACAGCCTAATGCCGGTGTCGGTTTTGAGCTTGATGCCATTGCAGCCGTGGTTTTGGGTGGCGCTTCTATCGCAGGTGGTCGCGGGATGATCATCGGTACGTTGATCGGCGCAATGATTTTAGGCGTGCTAAACAATGGCTTGAACCTGCTAGGTATCTCACCGTACGTTCAATATATTGTAAAAGGCTTAATTATCTGGGGCGCAACCTTAATTAGCTCAATGAAGCGTTGATTTTCACGCTGTTACGAAAAACAACAAATAAGGATTTCATGATGAAATCCTTATTTTTTTAATCGTAAGTCACAAGTTTTCCATTGACGAAAATTTGCTTGGAACCCGTTTCTTTAGTGGTACCACCTTCTATCTCTGCAAACAGTAATTCCGCTGTTCGTTTACCTAAATAAACTGAGTCATGGTGAACGCCTGAAATCGATAAATGATAAGTATCAGCATAAGGCGGTAAGTCCACCGAGAAATAACGGCAAGATAATCCGAGTTCAGAAATAATTTTGTACATCCCCGCGGTAATAATTCCGTTTAACCCCACGATATACATATTGGGTGTATAGAGTTCTTTTATTTTATCTCTTAAATACTCTTCATCTTTCTTACTAAAAATATAACTACTGTACAGAACATGAATATTTTTACGGTTGGTAAATTGGTCATAAATACCCGCTAAGCGTGAAAGACTAATTTCAGAATGCTCAGGCCCTGAGACAATTAAGGTATTTTCGCTGCGTTGCTGATTGAGATATTTACCGGTTAATGCCCCGATTTCAAAGTTCTTCAAAAATAGCCCAGGGTAATCTTTGCCATAAATAGAACGGTCAACAAAAACCAGAGGGACTTTATGCTGATCAATCAGTGATAAATAACTCGGTTGATAGGCTTTATCGTCACGCACAGGCGAAAGTAAAATACCGCTAGCCTTATAGCTGACTAAGGTTTCAATAGCCGTTTGCTCGGCTTTTTCATCGCTATCGGTATCAAAGATCATCACCTGATACCCTTTCTCTTTCGCTAAGCGGGAAACCGTCTGGATTAATACAACATAGAACGGGTTAAAGGTACTGTCCGTAACAACCCCAATAATGCGGCTATTTTTATTCTTTAAATTCCGAGCAAATACATTGGGGACATAATTTAATTCTTGCGCGATAGCGAGTATTTTTTCTCGCGTCTCTTTTTTTACCAATTCTGGGTGATTAAAAGCTCGAGATACCGTAATATCGGTCACATTCGCGCGTTTGGCGATATCAATGATGGTTGTTGAACTATCTTGTTTAGTCATATTTGTGCTAGTCAACCTGTAATGATTATTGTATTTGGTAGGGTATAGCGTGTTCTGTTGATGTCGCTGCTGAATAAGAATTGCGATTAATCCATTATACCTGTTTATCATTGAAGATAAATCAGTTTTCTTTCTTATACATCAAACCAATAGCATCTTATGCCTAATATTCTTAATTTGAATCA
>NZ_JAERJY010000174.1:0-6498 GCF_018257375.1 Providencia sp. JGM181
GGAATCAATTTTATGTTGATTCCTACCTTCATTTTTTCGATAAATACCACTTTATATTAATTAACGCATTGCTTGGATTTCAGAGTGGGATAAGCCTGTAATTTGGCTAATGATATCAATATCTAAGCCTAGCCTTAAACTGGTCAACACTTGGGTGTAAGTGCGTTGTTTGGCCTTCTCCTGCTCTTCTTGTCGAGCTTCTTCTCTTCCTTTGACTAACCCTCTTTTTACTCCTCTCTTTAATCCTTTTTTTAACCCCTCATTTCTTAAGCGATCAGCAATGGTCATAACCGTCTCCTGATATCCTTCGGTTTTTTCTATTAATGTTTTGACTATCTTTTTGTATGTCGGCGTATCCATCACACTAAATAGATAGTTGATGATTAAAATAACGTCATCACGGTGGTTTTCGTTCTCCTTGATCACCTGCGCTAAGCGCTTTGACAGCACCATAAGGTCATCTTTCAGGGATGAGTGTTTGAGAACTAACTCCAACGCGGCAACTTTTCGGTGATTCACAAGTTCATCGTCACTTGCCACCGTGACATCCACTAACGGCAGTGGATTGCAATACAAACTACGAGCTAAATCAGACCACTCAAAGCAATCCGTCCATGATTGGGAGTAAGGATAAGGGGATTGATTTCCATGATAAAACAAGATGGGAACCACCAACGGCAAGGTTTGGTGACCTTGCTGCAAATGCTGATTCATCGCGCAGAATGCATAATGCATCAACCGCCAGCCCATTAGCTTATCGGGGGAGGATTGGTGCTCAACCAAAAAGTAAAAATACCCCTTACCCCTGAGTGTTTGAACGGAATAGAGCATGTCAGAGAAACGAGAGCGCAAGGTTTTATCCACAAATGAAGCGCTGGCTAACTTCAAGGTATCAAAATTGCAGAGGTGCTTAATGCGATTAGGAAGATGGACTTCAAAAAAATCCCGCGCATTATCCACTTTGCTCATAAAGCCTTTAAAGGTTGAATCATGAGGAGCTACAATTGATTGGGTCGCCATCTCGGCCTCGTTTTGGTTCGTAAGATGGCGAGATACTAACCAATATTTTCGGGAGAGTGAGAAAAAGTTAGTCCTAATTAACGAGAATTACTTGACAGATTAACTCATTGCTTTTAATCGAATTATTTACTTATTTCATTCATAAAAAAGCCCCTTAACCCGCATATTGCAGCGCTAAGAGACTCTTCATAAATTAGCGTATTTTTTAATTTACTCTGCGGGGAAATTTGGACCGATTAAATCAATACGATCAGTACAAATGGCATCAACGCCCCACGCTAATAATAATTTAGCGCGTTCAGGGGAGTTCACCGTATACACCAGAATATATAAGCCCGCTTGCTTCAATAGTTCGACCCGAGCTTTATCCAATAAGAGATGGTCTAAATGGATAGAGACACAGCCTAAACGCGTTGTCAGTTCACGCCAATCCTCGCGCCACTCCTCCAGCAATAAACCCCGAGGCAATTCAGGTGCTGCGGCTTGAGCCGCTTCAAGGGACTCAATGGAAAATGAAGAGAGTAACGGTGCAGTTTGTCCTTCCCATAATTGTCGAGCCGCTAATGCCACCACGGTTCCTGTTTCTCTCTCCAAGCCGGTGGTTGGCTTAATTTCAATATTCGCCATCATGCGATGTTGTTGGCAACGCTCAGCCACTTGCGATAATAGCGGCAAATGCTCGTTAGCAAATTCTTGGCTATACCAGCTTCCAGCATCAATATTGACTAACTGGCTCCAGTCAAAATTCCCTGCTACCCCATGCCCATTACTCGTGCGCTCAAGGGTATCATCATGCAGAAGGAAGATTTGACCATCGCGGGATAATTTAGCATCAAACTCAATCATGGTATGACCATATTTCGCCCCAACATCGATAGCTGCGAGCGTATTTTCAGGGGCTAATTTACCGCCACCGCGATGGGCGACAATTTTAGGATAAGGCCAAAGATTCATAAACGGTGTCCATATTGAGTATCAAAAAAATGCTGATGGGCTTCAGGAAGATGAAGCCATAACGTGGAGCCAATCTGAGGGCGATGCTCGTGCCCAAGACGCACAATCACTTTTTGCCCTGCCCACTGACCATGCACTAAATTATCAGCGCCTAACATTTCGAGGGTCTCGACGACCAGCCGGATCCCCCCTGACGATTCAGAGCCTAACTGTAAATGTTCCGGTCGGATGCCTAACGTTAGCGCATGCCCTACCCACTGTAAATACGTTCTACCCAACGGTAATTGCATTCCGCCATCGAGTTCAAAGCGAGAACCGTCCGAACTCAGTTTCCCTTCCAGCAAGTTCATGGCAGGGGAACCAATAAAACTCGCCACAAAACGGCTGGCAGGACGCTCGTACACTTCAACTGGGGAGCCAATCTGTTCCGCAACGCCTTTATTCACCACCATCACTCGCTGCGCCAAGGTCATCGCTTCCACCTGATCGTGTGTCACATACAAGCTGGTGGTTTTTAAACGACGATGCAGCTGTTGCAGTTCAAGGCGCATCTGTACCCGCAACTTTGCATCGAGGTTAGAAAGCGGTTCATCAAATAAGAATACGGCGGGGTCACGCACAATGGCACGCCCCATAGCCACGCGCTGACGTTGACCACCGGAAAGCTCTCTCGGTTGACGCTTTAATAATCCATCAAGCTCTAAAATCCGTGCGGCATCCGCCACTTTTTGGCGAATGATCTCTTTTCCTAGCCCACGAATTTTTAGCCCCCATGCCATATTCTCTTCAACGCTCATATGAGGATAAAGCGCGTAATTTTGGAATACCATCGCAATGCCACGCTCTTTGGGTTCTAGATGCGTGACTCGCTTTCGGTCAATCCAAATATCCCCGCTCGTCACTTGCTCTAACCCTGCCACCATACGTAATAGCGTGGATTTACCACACCCAGAAGGCCCTACCATCACGATAAATTCGCCATCTGCCACATCCACTGTCAGCGGCTTGATCACTTGATTTTTTCCGTCCCAACTTTTAGTGACGGCTTGAAGTTTTAATTCTGCCATGCTTATTTCTCACTATCGACCAAGCCACGCACAAACGCCCTCTGCATAGCTAATACCACAAGAACGGGTGGAATCAGCGTGAGCAACATTGCCGCCATCACTTGATTCCATTGAGTCGTACCTTCACCCGATGCGATCATGCCTTTGATCCCCGCAACTGCGGTTCCTAAGCTGGGATCTGCAACGATCAAGATTGGCCACAAATATTGGTTCCAACCATAAATAAACGTGATCACAAACAACGCGGCTAAGTTTGTTTTGGACAACGGCAACACAATGTCGATGAAAAACCGCATTGGTGAAGCACCATCAATACGCGCTGCCTCTATCAATTCATCCGGCAACGTCATAAAAAATTGGCGAAATAAAAAAGTCGCCGTCGCGGAAGCCATCAACGGCAAAGTTAGCCCGGCGTAACTATCCACCATGTTTAAGTTAGAAATCACCTCTACTGTGGGGAAAATTCGCACTTCGACAGGCAACATTAATGTGATGAAAATCATCCAAAAAAATAGGCTACGGCACGGAAAACGGAACCAAACGATGGCAAATGCCGATAATATCGAAATCGTAATTTTTCCAATTGCTATCACCAACGCCATAATGGTGCTGTTCACCAACATCAACCAAAATGGGGCGCTATTCGCTGCCACGCCGTTATTCCAAATATGCAGAATGTTCTCCCATAAATGAGAGCCTGGTATTAGGGTAATGGGGGTATCGAAGACCGCTTTATCATCGAGTGTCGCGGCAACAAAGGCCACATACAGCGGGAATAAAATCACTAAAATCCCAATTACCAGCATGGAATGACTGAATACGCTCAGTCCACGATTTTTCTCAATCATTGGTAGCGAACCTTACGCTCGATAAAACGGAATTGAATCACCGTTAGGACGATCACCAAGCCCATCAAAATCACGGATTGTGCTGCGGATGAAGAGAGGTCGAGCCCTGAAAATCCTTCACGGTAAATCTTATAAATCAGTGTCGTCGTCGCTTGTACTGGCCCGCCACCTGTTGCCGCATCAATCACAGGGAAAGTATCAAAGAAGGCATACACCAAATTCACCACCAATAAAAAGAAACTCACAGGGGTGATTAATGGTAAGGATATTTTAAAGAAACGGCGGATAGGTCCCGCACCGTCGATAGCCGCCGCTTCCATCAAAGAGCGTGGAATAGATTGCAAGGCAGCGAAGAAAAACAAAAAGTTATAACTGATTTGCTTCCAAACTGAGGCTAAAACGACTAAAAACATCGCCTGACCGCTATTTTGCGCATGGTTCCAGTCATAGCCAATGGATTCCAAACCATAGGTTATCAATCCTCTGCCGGGACTAAACAAAAACATCCATAAAACCGCCGCAACAGCAGGTGCAACGGCGTAGGGTAGTAGCATTAATGTTTGGTAAAAACGGCTTCCTCTTACCACATAGTCAACCAAAGCCGCGAAAAACAGCGAGACGACAAGCCCACTTCCTGCTACCCAGCCACTAAAAATCATCGTGGTATAGAAAGAGTCTACATAGTAGCTATCGCTAAAGAGTTGAGTGAAGTTTTCTAACCCCACAAACTCACTGGATAATCCAAAAGGATCAATACTTTGTAATGAATACCAAAGCGCTTGTCCGGCTGGCAAAATAAAGAAAATCACCGTAATGATGAGCTGTGGTAATACTAGCGCATAAGGCAACCAGCGGGAGCGAAATACGGGACGAGATGATGACATAAGCAACCCAATAAATCAGATGTGATGCAGCGCCCCTCTTAATTCCATCAAGAGGGGCGAAAGAACTCATTACTGAGTGGATTTTTCGAAACGGCGCAGTAATTGGTTACCACGCTCAACAGAAGTATCGAGGGCTTGTTGTGGCGTCTTTTTGCCTGACCACACGGATTCCAGCTCTTCGTCCACGATGGTACGAATTTGTGGCATATTACCTAAGCGTAATCCTTTGGTATAAGGTAACGGCGCTTTGTTTAACATTTGGCGAGTCGCAATATCCGCCCCCGGATTTTTGTCATAAAAGCCGGATTTTTGGGTTAACTCATACGCTGCCGTTGTAATCGGTAAATATCCTGTATTTTGATGCCATTTTGCGGCATTTTCAGGCTCAGCTAAGAATTTCATAAATTCCGCAACACCTTTATAGGTTTCAGGATCTTTACCGCCCATCACCCACAAGCTTGCACCACCAATGATGGCATTTTGTGGTGCCGTTGGAATTTGTGCATCGTAAGGCATCATGCCAACACCAAAATCAAACTTAGCGTGCTTGCGAATATTCGCCAGAGAACCGGAGGAGCCAGTAATAATGGCACAATCCCCGTTATAGAATTTCTCAGTTGGCTCGTCTTTACGCCCTAAATAGCTGAAGGTGCCTTTTTTATTCATATCTTGCAGCTGCTCGATATGCCTAACGTGATCTGGGGTGTTAAACTCCAGTACTGCATCAGTGCCGTCAAAACCATTATTCTTCGATGCGACAGGCAACCCGTTCCATGCACTGAAGTTTTCAATTTGTATCCAGCCCTGCCAACCACTGGCGTAGCCGCACTTCATTCCTGATTCACGTAGCTTTTCAGTATATTGGGCAAGATCTTGCCATGTTTTTGGTGGGGTATCTGGATTTAAACCGGCTTTTTTGAAGGCTTCTTTATTGTAATAAAGCACCGGAGTGGAGCTATTGAAAGGCTGGGATAGCAGATGCCCCGTTTTCGCATCACTATAATAACCCGAAACGGTAGGCACAAACTGAGATTCATCAAAATCAATCCCAGCTTCTTGGAAAACTTCGTAGACAGGTTTGATGGCTTTGGATGACATCATCGTCGCAGTACCAACTTCATAAACCTGCAGTATCGCAGGTGCATTGCCAGAACGAAATGCCGCAATCCCCGCAGCGAGGCTTTGCTCGTAATTCCCTTTATAAGTGGAAACTACGTTGTAATCTGGGTGAGTTTCATTAAAGCGAGTGACAAGGTCATTCACTTCTTCACCAAGCTGACCTTCCATTGAATGCCAGAATGGGATTGTGGTGACTGCCATTCCTTGACTGCTAAAAGCCAAGCCTAACATCATTGCTAAAGCGGACTGTTTGATCGATGCCATGCCAATTCTCTCTTTTATATGACTGAAGTTTATCCGCAGAGATTTACACCAAAATGTGCGAATTCACGCAGTTTATGTTCGAGAGAGAATTTATCACCGAGAAATGACAGAAATATCGCCAACACATGACAGATTAATGACGGCCATATCTCTAGCAAATGACGCTTACATGACAATCGGCGTGTTTTATTTTCACGGTATATCGGAAAAAAACACTCAATTTAAATAAAAAAATTTTGATTATTGAAAAATGATTAAATAACAAAAAATAGGAAACATAAATAAAAAAGTAAAGAAAGATGCCAGAAATAATTTTGCGGAAACTGTCATTCTATACATATT
>NZ_JAERJY010000175.1:0-6336 GCF_018257375.1 Providencia sp. JGM181
GAAAAATAGAATTCACCTATTTTTCATCATGATGATGATACTATTTGAATATCTTCGACAAAATATTTGTTTAACTTTGGGATAGGAATAAAGCCAGATTAACCTTATGATTATTCCCACTTGGTAAAACAAGTAATTACCTTTAAAACTATATGGTTTTTAAATTATGCAATGGAAAAATAACGCCACTCGTTATGGGCATCTTTCGCTGCTCATTCATTGGTTGGTCGCAATTGTCGTATATGGAATGTTTGCATTAGGCTTATGGATGGTGTCATTAGGCTATTATGACACCTGGTACCATCAAGCCCCTGAAATACATAAAAGCATAGGAATGTTGCTATTCTTTATCATGCTTTTTCGTGTGGTTTGGCGATTTATTTCTCCACCACCTAAGCCGTTATCGAGCTATAGCAAATTAACGAAATTTGCTTCAATTACGGTTCAGCTTTTAATTTATATTATTTTATTCTCTATTTTGATCAGCGGTTATTTAATTTCAACTGCGGATGGACAAGCAATAAGTGTATTTGGTTGGTTTGAAGTGCCTGCATTATTTACAGGTGCAGCAGAACAAGCGGATACAGCAGGTGAAATTCACCTTTATTTAGCTTGGGCTGTTGTTTTGTTATCTGTTCTGCATGCATTTGCAGCTTTAAAACACCATTTCTTTGATGGTGATATTACTTTAAAAAGAATGTTGGGTTTTAATCCCGATAAATAACGTGGAGAGAGTTATGTTGAAGAAATCTATTTTAGGTCTTGCTGCGGGTACTTTATTATTATCAGCGGGATCTGCACTGGCAGAAAATTATCAATTTGATAAACAAGGTCAACACGGTTTTATTGAGTTTCGTATCCAGCATTTAGGCTACAGCTGGTTATACGGTAGCTTTAAAGATTTTGATGGTAACTTTACTTACGACGCGAAAGATCCTGCGAAAGATAAAGTTGAAGTGACGATTAAAACTGGCAGTATCGACACTAACCACGCAGAGCGTGATAAGCATTTACGTAGCCCGGATTTCTTAAATGCAGCAAAATTCCCAGAAGCGAAATTTGTCTCCACAGAAGTGAAAAAAGAGGGTGACAAATACCTCGTAACAGGGGACTTCACCTTAAACGGCGTGACGAAACCAATCACTTTAGATGCGAAATTAACGGGTGAAGGTAAAGATCCTTGGGGTGGCTACCGCGCAGGCTTCGAAGCGAAAGGGAACATTAAGCTGAAAGAGTTTAATATCAAATCTGATTTAGGCCCTAAATCTCAAGAAGTTGAATTAATGCTGTCTGTTGAAGGTGTTCAAGTTAAGTAATTTGCATTTTTGAAATGCGTTTCCTTCGATTTTTCAAAACCGCAGATACTGAAATAAGTGTCTGCGGTTTTTTCATTCTTAATTCCGATTAGAACCGTTAATTTTCTGCTTTTTTCTTCGCATTTACTCTTATTCCTATAGCGATATGGCCGTATTCACGACTAAAATAATGATAAGAGTTTATTATTGAGTATTGGTTTTTTGGTTTTTGTTGTTAACAACAAATAGCTAAAAGACAGATTGTTAAAAGGCAGATTCACATTGAATACAAACAGTTCACGCAAAATCGCAGTAGTCGTTAGCATCATTTTTATTATCTTTGCGCTGGGTTTTTACTGGTTAAGTAAAGACAACAACGTACTATCGACGGAAAGTAATAGCGAAATTCATTCAGAGGCCATTGCTCAAGTTGAAAAAGAACTGCCGATTTTAGTCACGATCAAAAAATTAAGCCCGGTCATTTACCAGAGCTTTGAGCCTTTAATGTCTCAATATGATCCTGCTAACGAAGACTTACGTCGTCAATTATTGGATCAGGTTGTTAGCCAATCAATGAATCTGGTCGTTGAGCGCATGCCTTATGCCTCCGATGAAACAGTGATTAATTTTGTTGCTAAAGTGAACGACAATATCAAATCATTGTTAGAGCAAGACCCATCCGGGAAAATGTGTTACGACGCGCTATTCCCACAGTTAAGGGATCCTGCGGATGTCATTCCGCCACAAAAAAGCCAAGATGTCTTATTAAAACAAGTGAGCGCGATCAATGCCTTGTTGATTTCCAGCGAAACTAGCGAGAAGCGTACCACGTTATCTGAAGAAGAGTATCAGGCATTGATGGACTCTCTGAGAATCGGATTAACGGAAAAATACGGAAATGACGTCACCATGCTGATTGATGTGAAGGCTGGGAAAAAATCACCTGCAACAGTTTGCCAAATTTCAATTAGCTTGTATGACTCCGCGCTAAATATTCCTGATAATCAGAAAAAAGCGGCATTATTACGCTCATGGTTTTCTGCAAAGAAAAAATAATAGCGCCGGCTAATCCATTCCATCTTTTAATAGGATTAACTCACGGGAAAACGTCAACAATTTGATGAAGTGAGTTAATCCTTGTTGCATTTTGTTTCAATATCTATCCTCTAAAAACACGCTGAAAACGATATACTGTCTAATATAAATAGTAGTTATTTATTTGCGTGGCTTATCTGCGCTACTCATTCAATACCATTTGGAGGCAAGATGCGATTTGTGACGAAAAGCATTGTTACGCTCTTAACCATCGCTGCAATTTATGTTCCTGCCATGGTTTCTCAGGCTTGTACCCGCGTTGTTTATCTCGGGGAAGACCAACAAATCATGACTGGTAGAACCATGGATTGGAAATATGATGTGGGTACCAATTTATGGATTTTTCCACGAGGTATGGAGCGAAATGGCGCAGCAGGGCCGCAATCACTCAAATGGAAATCCAAATACGGTAGCGTGATAGCGTCAGGTTACGATATTTCTACGACGGATGGCGTTAATGAAAAAGGGTTAGTGGCAAACTTACTTTGGCTCGCCGAATCGAAATACCCTGAGTTAGATAATAAAAAGCCCGCGTTGTCTATTTCGCTATGGGCACAATATATGCTGGACAACTATGCCACGGTTGAAGAAGCTGTTGCCGCATTAGAAAAAACGCCACTAATAGTTGCGACTGATAAGGTTCCGGGACAAAATCGCTTAGCGACTTTGCACTTATCGCTTTCCGATGCGAGTGGTGATAGCGCGATTATCGAATATATCGATGGCAAACAAGTCATTCACCATAGCCGTAAATACCAAGTCATGACTAACTCACCGGTTTATGAAAAACAGTTAGCGATGCAAGAGTATTGGCAAGGTATTGGTGGTACGGTAATGCTGCCGGGAACCAACCGTTCAGCGGATCGTTTCGCTCGAGCGCAGTTCTACATTAATGCTATTCCACAAAAAACGACGCCAAATAAAGCTGTTGCCAGTGTGTTTGGGGTTATTCGTAATGTGTCTGTTCCATACGGTTTAACGTCGGAAACATCCCCAGAGATTTCATCTACCCGTTGGCGCACACTGGTTGATAGCAAGCGTCAACTCTATTTCTTTGAGTCTGCTTTAACGCCAAATATTTTTTGGACGGATCTAAAGAAAATTGATTTTTCCAATGAGACCGGAAAAGTGAAAAAATTGGATCTCGGTGAAGAGCAAAGCCATATTTATTCGGGTGATGCGACCGCGCAATATGTTGATACCAAACCGTTTGAATTTTTGGGACTGAGTGCAGAGCAGCTGGGTTACTAAGATTTTCAGTCCAAATCTCTGAGTTCAAGATTCTGAATTTGACCTCCTGTGCTGCAGGAGGTTGATGCACATCAACTCATCCATTCTCTATCTATGAAAACGTTGCACTATTAAGATGAACGGCATAAGATGTATTTAATATGCAACTTAAAGGTGACCCCATGACTGAATTAGTGTGCTACAAAACCATGCCTGTTTGGGATAAGGCTTCGGTTCCGTTAATGTTCCAAGACCGCCATAACACCAAAGAAGATACATTCGCTCAATTGAAGGTATTACAAGGCTCCCTCGATTTTATTATTTTTGATGAAGACGGTAGCGAGCAAAAATTTACCTTTGATACGCAAAATCAACCGCCAGTGATCCAACCGCAAGTCTGGCATCGTATTGCCGATTGCAGCGATGATATGCGTTGCCAACTCTCTTTTTTATGCCGTCCTGAAATTGAGTTTTATAAACAGTATGATCTCAGTGTGCCTCACTCTGAAGTGCGCTATCTTTGCGAGAATAACTTAGCGAAACCTTGCAAAGTGTTAGATTTAGGTTCAGGTCGTGGGCGCAATAGTTTCTACCTTGCTCAGCAAGGGTACGATGTGACGGCGGTGGATATTAACCAAAATCATATTCAAGCCATTGAAACTGTTAAGCAGCAATCGGGCATAGAAAATATCCATACTGCGCTATATGACATTAATAGCCACCAAATCCAAGATGACTATGATTTGATTGTTTCCACAGTCGTATTGATGTTCCTACAACGGGATAAAATCGCTGACATTATCGCGGATATGCAATTACATACCCGAGCGGGTGGGATTAATATTGTGGTATGCGCAGTAGAAACACCAGATGCGCCATTGGATATGGTGCCATTTAAGTGCTTCTTAAAACCGGGTGAATTACAGCAATATTATCAAGACTGGGAAATTCTTAAATACAATGAAAACCCAGGACACTTGCATAGAACCGATGCGCAAGGTAACCGAATTAAACTGAACTTTGCGACGCTGATTGCCAAGAAAAAATAACCTGCGATAGCGAAGATAATAGGTTGTAAAATTAACGAGGAAAATCAATTTATTGATTTTCGCCTGATAACACAAAAAGGGAAAACCACAATTTTATCCCTCTTTGTCATCAACATAATGGGTTGCCTAGGCAACCCATTTTACGTTCTATGGTGAGAGATAAAATGAATTTTAGGGATTGGACGCTGCTGCTTGTTTTTCGCTGCGCTCTAAGGTTTTTTCGAGTAACACTGAATAAAGTGGTCGACCCCCTAAGAATTGCGCCACCATTGTTGCGCCGATACAGGTAATAATCATCGGTAAAATCAATTGATAGTTATTGGTCATTTCCAACACTAAGACAATGCCTGTTAATGGTGCTCGCACTGTCGCGGCAAACAACGCTCCCATGCCAGCAATTGCAAAGGTACCAACCTCAATCGAATAATTTGGGAACAGCTCCAGTGCCGCATAACCATAGATTCCGCCAAACAGTGTACCAAGGGCTAATAATGGCGAGAAAATCCCTCCCGGCGCGCCAGAACTAAAGCTGATGGTTGAGGTTAAAAAGCGCAGGGCAAAAAATACCATCAGCATGGTAATAGTGAAGCTATTGGCAACCATTTGGTGGATTACGCTATAGCCACCACCCACAACTTCTGGCGCAAACACACCGATAGCACCACAGCTCCCCCCAATCAAACCACCCATCAAAACAAACCGCGACACTTTATTTTGGTAGAAAGCTAAAAATAGGCTTTGCAGATAGAGCAAGAAGCGGTTAAAGCCAATTCCCACAATTCCAAATAACATGCCCAAAATCAGATATAACCACAGGGTTTCCATGGGGGCAGAGGAGAATTGCCCAATGTTCAATACCGCGGCTTCGCCATTAATTAGGCGAAAAACAATGGTGGCGCTGACGGCGCCAATAAACACGGCTTTGATGGAAATAAGGCTGTATTTAAATTGTGGGCGCATCTCTTCGATGATAAACAGGATCCCCGCCAATGGAGCATTAAAGGCGGTAGAAAGACCCGCAGCGGCACCCGCAGCCAATAATGTATGGCGAGATTCATTATCTTTGAGGCGAAATAGGTCATAAAACATTTGGCTAATGTTCGCCCCCAGTTGTACGGTAGGCCCTTCACGACCGAGCACCATACCGGAACCCAACGTACCTAGCCCACCGATAAATTTCACTGGGATCACGCGCCACCAACGGACAGGGCGTAAATCTTGCAATGCCCCTTCAATTTCAGGGATCCCAGATCCCCCCGCTTCAGGTGAAAAGCGTTTAACCAAATAGTAGCCAAGCATGGCTAATAAGGCAGAAGCCACAAACATGGCAGGGATCACCAACCATTTGTTGGTGACATATTGATTAACTGACGCGATACGAATATTGCTGACCCACTCAGTCCCTAGCATAAACAGGGAGCCTATCAGCCCAACGACGGCACCAATAATAGCCGCTAAAACAAGCACTTTGAGTGGTGTTTTATCGGATTCCTTCACGTGACGTAAAAAACTAAAATGGGTTTTGTTGTCTGATTTTGGAGTCGAATTAGCCTGCATCATCGCTTTTTGATTCTCTTAAAATGATTTAACAACAATAACTTATGAAGTATGAATGATAAACATAGTATAGCAATAATCCTGAAAAGCTGAAAAAAGAGACATTAGAG
>NZ_JAERJY010000176.1:0-6256 GCF_018257375.1 Providencia sp. JGM181
TTATCGATATTTGATTATCTATTAAAATGTATTTTTATATTTTTATTTTCATGTTCACTCAGGTTAAAAAAATCTAATAAATCAATATTGAATATTTCTGCATACTGGCTAAGCCTATCCAAATTAATACGATTAATTCCTCGTTCATAACGAGATTGTTGCTGCTCGCTAACATTAATCATTTTGGCAATATCGTAAAGGGATAATCCATTCATTTTTCGATAATAGGTAATTTTCTTGCCAATAATTCGGGACACAGGATAATATTCAGGCATCATTGACTCCTTTTCAAATTACCTAAATTGGCATTTGTATTATGGGTATGCTAATGAAAATTCTAAATGGCTTTTAAAATCCCCCGGAGTAAACATAGATTCAAAACTAACCATCCTTGCAGATAATGGGATTTCGGCACTTTTGGTGGTGCTATTGATTGTAATATCTACCGTGCTACCATTTTTAATCGTGGCTTTATTACTCCTTTGCGCGAGATGCAGCAAGCTGTTTGTAGAGCTACCTGTATTCACAAAATAGTTATTATCAGTGGCATCGGCAGTGCCATTAACACTGAATTTGGCATTTTTTGTTGAAACAGGGCAATCAACCAATTTGATAGAAAAATCCACCCACGGGCTTTGCGCAGGGTTGCGATAATTCCAACGGTTTATCTTACCTAATTCCACGTTATAACTGGTATTTTCAACTTTGCAGGGCATAACCACGACATTACCATGCACATAGATATTGACGTTTTCTGCCATCACCGGCAGGGCATACAATCCAAGTAAACTGAATAATATTCTTTTCATGATCAGCCTCTTATAAATAGGTAATAGTGGCGGTAATATTGGCGGATAAACTGCCTGCGGTACCATTGCCGAGTGAGGAAAATGCCCGTGTGCGTAGGGGAATACTGACCAAAGGCTGCCCGTTGGTGGGAACCGTTAATATCTTGGTATTGCCTAGCGGTGTAGCTCCATCGCCACTTTGCAATTGAATGGCAATATTGGTAGCGGTGCCGCTATTTTTATACAGGCTGGCGATATCGGCACTATCTGCGGTTCCTGTGAACGTTAATTTCACGCTATTAATAAATGAGGAGCAATCTTTTAATTCAATAGTAAAAGGTTTCCAATCTGAGGCTTTCGTTCCACTATAAAAAGTATCTAAAGGAATGGTGGTCAGATCCACATCCACATTATTACCGGTAGATAAATTGCACGTTGCAGCTTTTATATTTCCGGTAAATTTCAAATAGACAGTATCCGCCGCATAAGCCGTTATCGAAATATTTAAGAATAGTAGGGTGAGCAGTAATTTTTTCATTTTAAGCCTCTATTCATAGCGAATATTAACAGTAGCATTGGCATTGGCTGTACCTGGTGTGATGGTTGCAGCCGTTTTAATATAGCGGGCTTTCCAGCCGAATATATAATCACCTTGGGATACGTTATCTTGTTGAGTCAATTTTTGATTTAATACAATAGGCGTTCCGGCATTATTTAATAATTGAACGGCAATACCTGTCGCTTTATCTGCACCGGTTAAACCTAGCCGACCATTTGCAGCATTATCAATTGTATCTGACGTTACCGTGACTTTAATATTGGTGCCAGCAAGACAACTTAGTGCAATTGGAATAGCAACTGTACCTTGCGTATCATTAATATTTTTAAATTGAGTGTCATACCAGTCACCCATATTAATATCGTAAGTGTTTTTGTTATTTTTTAACGAGCAGCTAAGAACATTAATTTTTATTGCGCTAGCAGGTATGGATAGCAATGAGACATTCCAAGTTGAAGCTGGAGATGAATTGGTTATTATCAAGCTAGCAACATCGCCAGATTTAATATAATCCGAATTTATAACCTGCTTTGTTTTTATAACTTCAAAATCCCATTTGTTGTAGTCTATACGCCAACCTGTCTTGGAGGGGCCAAAAGAGGTATTAAAATAGCCAATAGCGGCAGCAGAAACTCTTATACCAATTCCATCTATATTTGTTGGAACAATTTTATTTGCATTCACATTCCAGCCTGAAAGGTATCTTCCTTGTAAATATGAATCGCCACAATCTCTAGCATTAACTAAATGAGTTTCTGTACCACTAATACCAAAAGGGATGTAAGAGGTATATAAAACTTCATTATTACTCATATTATCATATTGAATATTAATTGATTTTGCAGGGACACTAACTCTGAGTCCTTGAAGTTGTGGATTCTGTGTACAAGCACTTCGAGCTATCTCAGAATACCCAATTACACTGAATATGAATAATATGATATTAATCTGTAATTTTTTCATGTTTACATCCCCCTTATTGGCAAACCGCAGTGGTTTTATATAAGCCAATATAATTCGGCAAACCTGCCAAGTTATAAGAGACTTGGCACTGCTGTTTATCGTTATATTGAATGGTAAATGAACCGCTTTCTGGCATGCCCGAAAGATAAATTTCTCCGTCATTCCCTACCATTGCATTGAGTTGATTATTATCTGGGAAAATCGCCTGCGCTCCGAATGGCACCGGTTTGCCATCTTTAAAATGCAAAATCATGATGGCGCGATAGCCCACATTGGCATTAAAGCTGGCTTTGGCAATTGCTCCACGGCTTGGCGCCACGTTTTGGGTGGTTAACTCCATTTCGGTATCACTTGGCAATTTGCTGGTATCAATTTGAACCCCATTACTGCGATAGGCGGTGACATAGGGTATTAATGCATAGCCTTGTCCATTCGTTTGAATACCCGTTTGGTTCAAAATCGGGACATTCGGCGCATCGGGAATTTCTACCAATGCTGCCGTTTCACCCAGTTGTTGACCCAGTACTACCCCCCCGGAATGCGCAACCACGCTGCCGCTGGCGCCGTAATACAGGTTGTAATTATTGGTGCTGTAACCCGTACCCCCAGCCACTTCCCCATACTGTCCACGATAACTGGCATTTAAGTTACCGGAAGCGCCAGAATCACGGGTTGGGAAGTTTTGCTGAGCACTCCAATTTAAGCGATTATTTAGCTGCGTTGCCGAAATACCCATACTGCCCGACGAACCATTGGCGCTGCTGCTGGTGCTGTTAAAGTTGTAATAGAAGGTGTCTTCAAACACGCTAAACGGCACGCTCACTGTAAAAGCAAATTGGTGATCATCATCTTTCGTGCGTCCACCACTATTCATGTTCGGGTTAGTATTTTTGTTATAGCTGTAATTCAATCCGTAACTGATATTATTCCAGCTATTGTTATAGCCAATCGTGGTGGATTGGGTTTTACGATCGCTGTTCCAGTAATCTTCGCTAACAAAACCGACAGACAGTGAACCCCAGTTATCCCCCAAGCTTTGGCTAAGGGTGATTTCCCCGCGGTTACGACGGCGTTCATACAGCGGGCTAAATCCACTTTTACGATAACCATCAAACACTTCCGCCAAGCTGTAGAAGCCTTGTGTCGAGTAGCGATACCCTGCGAGGGCAATGTTGGTACCAATATCATTCAGGTTTTTGTTATAGCGAAAACGGTAAGATTGCCCGCTTTCCGTGGTGCCATTATTTAAGGTGGAGTTGGCGTGGGTGACATCCACAGATAGTGCCCCAAAGCGCCCTAAGTTTTGTCCCGCCCCCACAGAATAGGCTTGGTATTTATCACTCAGTTGGCTACCCCCAAAGGCGGTGAGCCCCCACGGTAAGCCGTAGATCAGAGTGAATTGCGCGAATGGTTTTTTATCCACGCTGCTGTCATAACTCCGATATTGCCCACCCGTTACGCTGTAAGAGACATAACCCTCACGTTGTAAAACGGGTAATGAGGCGAACGGAATAATTTGGTACTGTTCGCTACCATTGGCTTCTTTGATGGTGACGTGTAAATCACCACTCCCCCCTGTAGGGTAGAGATCGTTAATTTCAAACGGGCCTGCTGCCACATCGGTTTGGTAAATGGTGTAACCGTTTTGGCGAATGGTGATCTGCGCATTACTGCGCGCAATACCGCGTACTACTGGCGCATACCCGCGTAAGCTCTCTGGGTTCATATCATCATCGGTTGCCAATTGCGCCCCACGAAACGGCACGCTGTCAAAAATATCCGATGGTGATGTGCTATCCCCGAGAATCAGCTGGCTTTTTATCGCATTGATATTCCGGCTTAAATAGGTATATACCGTGTCCCATTTATTACGCTGCCCGTCACTACTTTGCCACGTCGTGTAGTTGCGCAGACGCCACGGGCCGATATTCAGCCCTGGACGCAAGTTCACATAGTTGGAATTGCTGCTATTTTTATCGTTTTTGCGATCGGTATTGCGTGAACCGTTATAACTGTAATTGAGTAACAGGGCGTTGATCCCATCATCAATTGCCGCCAGATCCACATAGCCACGCGGATTCATATTCAGCGCAATTTGAGGAATGCTTAAATAGAGGCGTTGTGAGCCAAATTCAAACTCACTTTTGGCATCGGGGATCGCGGATAGATTCACGCACGAATTCCCCGCAGTTTGTAGATTAGGATAATCTGCAACTTTCACGCCCACATCTTTTAAATCGCTTAGCGTCAGGCATGGCTCCAGCTCTTTCTTGGCATTATTGGAAAAACTGACACTCCTTGAACCTATCAGGCTCTTATTAATGTAGATATCCACATAATATTGACCTGGTAATTGTTCATTACGTTCGAATTGCCCTAAGTCCACCGATTCTTTATTTGGTAGCTCAAGAAATTCAGGATCAAAATAGGTGTCTGGCTCTGCTGAGGACGTCGCAATATAGCCTAAGGCGATAAATAGGCTAAGGCATATTTTATTTATTTTCATAGATAAACCTAATTGCCATTAAGGCTATATTTTTATTTCCGCCGGATTATTGGCTGAGCCATAATCGTTGATCACTTCCCATTTAATGGTGCCGTGCAGTTCAGGGCTAATTAGTGAGAAAGACTTACTGGAGAATGGTGCAACGTAAGAGACATCATTCACTTTTTTGCCATTAAAACTGATACTTTGGAAATTCATATAATAGGGCGTTGGGTTTTTCACGGTGATCGATTGGCCGTCTTTCGACCAAGTTAATTTCTTCTGCTCTTCCACAAAATCGACTTTACTGATAGCACTCGGGCGATAAATTAATTTCATCTGCGTTTTAAAGGCGATTTTTAATGAATTTTCGGTTTTCTTTTCAGTGGCAGGGATAGTTTTAATATTTAGCCAAAATAATGATTCTCTATCATTGGGTAGTGTATTTTGGGTTAAGAAAATACGTAGTGCGTTGGTTTTTTCTTGGTTTAAACGAAAAAGTGGTGGCGTAATGGTAAAGTCCGTTTGCTTGCCTTCATTGGCATTTTCAATCCATGATTGAATTAAATAGGGCACTTTATCCGGATTTTCGACGCTAATACTGACATCCTTATTCCCTTCTGGATAAATTACGCGGGTTCCCCCAATAATCACACCGGCATAGGCCGACTGACTGAGCGCAAATAACATGATACAGACAGAGATAATTATTTTCATATTGCCACCACTGGGTAGAAATAATTAAGGCTTATGTCCGTATAAACCTTAATTAATCATTAGTTATAGTTAATTGTGAAGGTTGCTGTTGAATTCGCTAAACCGACGGTCACTGTGTCAGACATCGCAATATAACGCGCTGTAAAATCTAAGTTGTTCACAACGGTTTCTTGTAATGTGTATGGGCTAGAAGCGGTATACAGCGGGACAGTTAAGCCTTTAACGTCTTGAATTTGGATACCAACACCTGTTGCAACACCAGAGGTATTTGGATTAGTTAATTGAAGTACGCTGTTGTTGCCTTCATAGGAAACACCATCAAATTTTACTGTTGCGGTGGTCACTGCCGCAGGGCAGTTTTCCAATTGGATAGTAAATTTAGTGGCAGCGGCCGTGCTACCTGTGCTTGGCAATGCCGTTCTAGAAACTTTCCCTAAATTTACTTGGATAGCATCTGAACCCGCTGCAAGTTGGCATGCGTTATCAGTAATTTCACCCGTGAAATTAATATCACCATCTTTGGCAAAACCATTGGCAGAGATTAATAAGGTGCTCGTTGCAATTAAAGATGCAATGACGTGTTTTTTCATTTTTTACTCTCCGAAACTTAATTCGATATTCAATTTAATTGGAGGGAATATATAAATTTGCTTATCTACTCAAAGCACGAGTATTTTCAACTATTTTCTTTCTTCACCTCTGTTATCACGGGGCTTCGAGGTTTTCTTCGAGCCGGTTTGTCGT
>NZ_JAERJY010000177.1:0-6134 GCF_018257375.1 Providencia sp. JGM181
TTATTAGCGTGAAGAGCTGCGGTGAAACACCCTGTATTCACATCACTCATCACCGCACCAATATTTAAAATACAATCCACCACTAAAAAATCCAGTTGGGTTTAGATGGAAAATAAGAACTAAAAGAACCGCTATAGCTCTAAGTCCATCCACCTCAGGTAAGTAGTTCGGTTTTTTTGTTTTCACCGTACTGCCAAATATTCCTTTAATCATTTTATTTAAAATCTCTTTTGTTTTATCTATCTTATGATGTGTTATAAGAGTTGTTGCACACGGAGTTATGGCTTTTTTTAAACAGTTTGAAATTATATCAAAGATAGTTTTTTTTTCTATTGATCTTCGGTTCCCATTTAATACTAAATGCGAGTAAAAGGATGGTTTCTGAGTAGCAATGAGTTAACCTCACACTAAAACACTAGCAAAGTATCCACTGTGCTATCTATCGAATTCTACATAAATAACCGGCTTGCCGATTCTTTCTTTGTATGAGGCACCGGAAGCGGATAAATCAACATTTACTTTGTCTTTATCTTCTTTCGAGAGTTCTGCGAGATTGTGCATGATGGTTTTCTGTGGGGAATGAATGACCGGAGTATAGCACGGAGGGTGAATCACTGTGACGAGCTGTGCCGAAATTGTGACGTGAGGATGAGAGGATTTGACACAAATAAGCATAAATTAGCAAATCGCAAAAATGTAGGCTGGCTTGTAGTGCGGCTTTGCTAGCTATAAAACGTTAATCAATATTTGCACACCCTGTGATTCGTAATCCAGCGCGGAAGTGGCTTCATCCAGAATTAAAATATCAGGTTCAGTAATTAAAGCCCGAGCAAGCGCAATACGCTGACGTTGACCACCAGAGAGATTTAATCCTTTTTCAGATAAATGATAATTAAAGTTTTCAGGCAGAGACATAATAAACTCATAGGCTCCCGCCAGTTTTGCTGCATGGATTAATTGCTGTTCGCTCGCTTGTGGGTAACTTAATCGGATATTTTCTGCAATTGTTCCTACAAAAAGGGTGCTTTCTTGAAGGACGACACTCATTCGGCGGCGTAACGCGACAGTATCTGTCACCGCTAAATCCATTCCATCCACAATAACTTGCCCATGTTGAGGGATATATAGCCGTTGTAACAATTTGGTGAGGGTACTTTTTCCTGAACCAGATGGCCCTGTGATACCAATAAATTCTCCGGCTTTGATGGATAAAGTCAGGTTACTTAGCACTTCAGGGGTTTCTGGTTGATAGCGAAAGCGGATATTTTGAAACTCAATTTCCCCTTGAATGGTGCTTGAGCTAGCAATGCCTTGGCGTTCATTTTCTATAGGTTTATCAAGAATGTCGCCAACGCGACGTAGAGATATGATGGTATGTTGGAAGTCTTGCCAAATTTGAGCAAAGCGTAGAATAGGCTGAGTAACGTGGGCGCTTAACATATTAAAAGCAACAAGTTGACCGGGGCTGATGTTTCCCGCTAATACTTCATTTACGCCGATCCACAATAAAACAGCGGTGGTTATTTTGCTCACTAATGTCATCAATTGGGTCGCGACCACGCTACGCATGGACACTTTGAAACCTTGTATCAACTGTTGACTGAGTAATTTTTGCCAGCGCTTAAAAAAGTATTTTTCAGTTGCCGTCGTTTTTACGGTTTCGATTCCAGTTATTGATTCAGTTAAAAATGTGAGCCCATTTTCATCGGCTTGGTAGGATTTTTCAGTTTGCTGGCGAATGATTGGACCTAAGATCATCCACAGAACAAAAAAGACGCCCATCGAGCCTACCAGTGTCCATGTCATCACGCTGCTGTACGAAAATAAGACCGCAATAAAAAGGATCACAAAGATAAAATCAATAAACAGCATCAGGGTTGAGCCGGTTAAGAATTGGCGGATATGGGCTAATTCACGGACGCGGGCGATAATTTTCCCTGTGGGCCTTAATTTAAAATAATTAAGGGGCAGAGCCATTAAATGACGATAAATTTTTCCCGAAAGCTCAGCACTAATTTGGGTGCTGGTATGACTGAAAATTTTATTACGAATAAAGCTGTAAACAGGCTCTGCAATAGCGATAGCTAATATGCCTAAAGCAAGAACATGTAAATTAGGCAAACTACGCCCGACAAGGACTTTATCGATTAAGTTTTGAAATAGTAGAGGGCTTACCAGCGCAAAAAATTGCACAATTGCGGCAAGAATAAAGACATTTTTGAGTTTAAAACGTTGGCGAATAATAGATGGAATAAACCAACTGATGCCAAACGCTCTTTTTTGTTCTTTCTCCAACTGCTCTTTAATTAAAATGACGGAGTAATTGTATTCGGTGGATTTATCCCATGATTCCTCACCGTCTCCTTTAGGAGAAATCACGGTGAGTGGTGAATTTTGGGTGATAATATGCCAGCGTTGATTAATCAACACCAAAGCAGGTAATGGAATATCCTGCATCTGTTGTCGAGTGAGAGAAATGAGCTCTGTTTCATAACCAATAATCTGTGCACATTGTCTGATTTCAAAATCTGTGGGGGAGTCATTCTGCATACCAATGGCATGCATTAATTGTTCTTGAGTGACATTTTTTTGAAAATGATTAGCAATCCATATTAAGGCTTCCAAGCCATTGTTATTTTGCTGTTCCATCGATTACTTCTCTCTCATGGCTGTGGCGGTATATTCATTTATTGGGCTTAACAGGTAATCAATTAATCGCCGTTTATCTGTTTTTATTTCAGCGACAATAGACAAGCCTGGAGTCATTTCAATTTGCTCGCCTTCCACCAATAGCTGTTTGCTGCTTAAACCAATTTGCGCTAAATAAACGAGACCGAGATTGTCATCTTGCGTGCTATCGCGGGAAATGGACAATACCTCGCCTTCGATAGTCCCATAGCGGGTATAAGGGAAGGCGTCAATTTTGACATCCGCTTTTAAACCTTCTTGAATAAAGCCGATATCTTTATTGAGTATTTTGACTTCAGCTAATTGCACATGATTATTGGGCACAATAACCATCAATTGCTGTGCTGGTTGTAATACAGCTCCAAGGGTATAAACCGCAATTTGTTGCACGGTCCCATCTACTGGAGCACGAATAACTTCAAGCTGATTTCTCTCTTGGTTTTTAATCAATTCCTGTTCAAGAGAAACAAATTTGAATTTAGCTTGCTGATATTTCTCATGCCATTCTTGGTGTTTTTGCGCATTAATCCTATCTTGCTTTTCGAGCAAAGCATGATGTTGGCTATTTAATATAGAGAGTTCGGATTGTTTGGTGGTTTTTTCTTTTCTTGCGAGCAGTAATTCGCGCTCCTGTTCTAAAAATTCTTTTTGACTGATTAACTGTTTTTGACTCAGGGCGGTATGCGCATCGAGCCGTTTTTTAATATTATTCATTAAGATATTGATGTCTTTTAACTCTCGTTCTCTTGCTTGAAAGTTAACGCGATTAAGCTGAATTTCATTGGTTATTTCGTTGAGTAAGGTTTCATACTCTTTTTTAATGGTTTGATAGCTGAGTTGTGCTTGAGCTTGCTCAGCAGCTGATAGCTGGCTGTAATAAGCAGAAATTTCAATGGATTGCTGGTTGAGTAGGGCATGGTGGATCATTTCTTCACTGGCGTGAAAGTTTTTTTGGTAGTGCTGACTAAGGATATCTTGGTCTACGCCTAATACTTTAACGCTGAGCAGTGGATCCCCTTGCTTTACCTGTTGCCCATCTTCAACGTGAATTTGCTGTAAGCGGCTTAATTCAAAAGCTTGAATGGTTTGGGTGCGACCCGAAACGATGAGTTTTCCTTGAGTAGTCGCTTGAACATCTAATTTGCCAAAATAAGACCAAGCAATAGCGATAAAAATACCAACACTAATACTGATGGCTATGGTAAATGCCAAATAAGAAGGCGGTGTTTTTAGAATAGATAAATGTGCAGGTAGAAAACTATTATAGCGAGAGAGCGCTGGTTTTTTTTTCATGGTTAACATCCGTGTCATTATTTAAGAGACTGCTGAAGCGTCCATAAATGTGTATAGAATTGATTGTTCTCGATTAATTGTTGATGGCTGCCTTGCTCAACAATTTGCCCTTGCTGCATTACGATAATTCTCTGGTGATTACGGATCGTCGAAAGGCGGTGGGCAATAGTAATTACGGTACGTCCTTTGGCTATTTCTTGCATATTTTCTTGGATGATAGCTTGGGATTCATCATCTAAGGCGCTGGTGGCCTCATCGAAAATAATGATCTTCGGATCCGACAACAGTGTTCTGGCAATGGCGATGCGTTGGCGCTGCCCTCCAGAAAGAGAGGATCCGCCTTCAGCTAAAATGGTGTCATAGCCCATCGGTAATTTAAGGATGAAATCGTGGGCACCCGCCATTTTTGCGGCAATCACAACCTCATCCATTGAGGCATTGGGACGAGTTTGTGCAATGTTATCGAAAACAGATTGATGAAATAGGAAATTTTCTTGTAAAACAATGCCAATTTGTTGTCGTAGAGATGGTAGATTAATCGATGAAATCGGCATTCCATCAAGATAGATCCCCCCTTGCTCTGGGGTATATAAACGCAACATTAATCGTGCTAGCGTACTTTTCCCTGATCCCGATGTCCCGACAATACCGATGGTTTCCCCGGCTTTTATTGAAAGGTTAAAGTTATTGAGGACGGTCGGCATATTAGGTTGATAACGGAAGCTAATGTTATGCAATTGAATATTGCCACTGAGTCGAGATTCATTTCCTTTTTTACTCTGTTCTTGCGGAAGATTAATGATCTGTGACAGCTTTTCTACTGCCACTTTGGTTCGAATATAATCTCCCCATAATTTGACCAGTTTTACGAGAGGCTGGTTTGCATGATTGACCATCATATGAAAGGCAATGAATTGCCCAATAGTCAATTGCAGTGCAAGAACTTCAGATGCACCAACCCATAAAATGATAGCGCTCGTCACCTTTTCAATGACCATGACAATATGTTCAGAGCGTGAACTGATTTGCCCAGACACAAAATTGGTTTGGCTCATATCTGCCGTTTGTTTATCCCACCGACGGGTAAAGCTTGGCTCAATGGATAAGCTCTTGGCGGTTTCAATCCCATTAACGCTTTCTGTCAAGAATGAGGTATTCACTGCAATATTGGCAAATTGTTGCTGAGCTGCGGCTTCAATTTTCGGTGTGAGCCACCAAGCGACCAATAAATAACAAGGAATAGAACAGAGGAAAAGTAAAGTGAGGGTGCTGGAAAGCAAGTTCATTACATAGATGAAAACGAACAAGAACAGAACATCGACACACAGAGTGAAAAAGCTACTGGTTAAGAATTCGCGAATAGTTTCCAATTCTTTAACTCGAGTAACAATGGCGCCAATTTGTCGATTTTTAAAAAATGAAATAGGCAGGTGCAATAAGTGATTAACTAACTTTAATCCTAACGTCATGTCAATTCGATTGACGGTATGATTATAAATATACTCTCGTAACCCTTTTAATATGACTTCAACAATCGCCGCGACGATTAAACCGAAAATTAAAACATCCAAGGTTGATAAACTATTATGAATAAGTACCTTATCCATAATAACCTGCATCACAATGGGGGAGGCTAGCGCTAATATTTGTAAAATAAAAGAGAAAACTAATACCCAAGTGATAATTGTACGGTACTTCATAAATTCCGTTTGGAACCATGAAATATCGAATTTTCCTTGTTTAACTTTGACGTGAAGCCAATTCCCATTCCAATTTTTCTGTAGCTCTTCATGGCTCCATATTTCAGGTGCAGGATGACCAAAACGCTGAATGAGTACTTGTTCTTGATTATGATTAGCTAACAGAAAAGCGTGACCATTGTTATCATAAAGAATGGTAGGGGATGGTAGTTTTGTGATACTTTTATCGCGCTGATGCTTGTTCTTGCATTTAATCTGATAATTATCTTTTATTGTTTTAATATAATCTTGAATTTGATTTATATTCTCTGTTTTCTGTTTGAAATCATCATAATCAATTTCGCCAGAAAGTTTTGCAATAACGCTAATAAAATATAATGTTGATTGTGTTTTGACACTTTCCATTGTGTATATTCATCATCCTGTATATTTAATAATGCCTGTGTATATATC
>NZ_JAERJY010000178.1:0-6052 GCF_018257375.1 Providencia sp. JGM181
GAGTTACTTAAGTATATTTTCTAGAATAAGAATAATAGGAAGAAAAGAAAAGTGTGGGAAATTCTGACAATTTCCCACTGAGTACTTAAAGAAGTTGGTGAGCTCGCGCTAAAATCGACTTGATCATGCCATTTAAACCTTGAGTCCTAGAAGGCGTAAGATGCTGCTCAAGCGCCAATTGCTGGAAAAAGTGTTTTACATCCACAGCAAGGATCTGTTCAGGTGTTTTTCCTTGAAAGAGAATAATCACAATCGCCACTAACCCTTTAACAATAGCGGCATCACTATCTCCGGCAAGAACAACATGACCATCCGGTTGTTTTTGCATATCAATCCACACTTGGCTTTGGCAACCTGCTATCAAGTTATCATCCACCTGTTGAGCTTCAGATAACGCAGGTAATCGCCCGCCCAGTTCAATCATATACAAATAGCGTTCTTCCCAATCTTGGCAACGTGCAAAATTGCGTAATAGCTTCGCTTCATCGGGTAACGCCGACATAATATTTCCTTCTCTCTATCTGCTACAATCTCTATTTGCTGCAATACGGTGACTTCGATATACCATCGGTATCTAGCCAAGTAATTGTTTAACACGCAGTAACGCATTATACAAAGCATCGATATCCTGCTTAGTCGTATAAACACCAATAGATGCCCGACACATCGCAGGAACTTGATAATGTTCCATTAATGGCATAGCACAGTGGTGCCCAGTACGAATAGCAATCCCATATCTATCCAGAAATGCCCCAACATCATATGCATGATGTTCACCTAAATTAAAGGCTATCACGCCTTCACGCTGGTCATTCCCATATAAATGAAGGGAAGGCACTTGCTTAAGCAAATCCGTCGCATATTGCATCAATTGCTTTTCATACGCAAAAGTTTCACTTAATCCTAACTCATTGAGATAGTCTAAAGCTGCGCCTAACCCAATGATACCACTGATATTTGGGGTGCCAGCTTCAAATCGCCATGGAATGTCCGCAAATGTGACTCCTTTTTTCAGGCTGACTTGGCGGATCATCGCCCCCCCCCCTTCCCAAGGTGGCATTTTCTCAAGCAATGCCTTCTTGCCGTAGAGGATCCCAATACCTGTTGGTCCATATAGCTTATGACCTGAACAAACATAAAAATCGCAGTCTAGCGCTTGTACATCCACCTGTTGATGCATCGCCCCTTGCGCACCATCTACCAGGATAGCCAGCCTATTTCCATACTGCTCTGAAATTTCACGCGCTTGTGAAATCAATTTTTTCACCGGATTAACGGTACCAAGCACATTGGAAATATGAGTGAAACTGAAGAGTTTTGTACGCGCATCGATGAGTTGTCCGAGCTGAGTGGTATCGAGGGTACCGTCCTCAAGGATAGGCAGAATTCGGACGTCAAAACCACGCTCTTGCGCCAACATAACCCAAGGAACAATGTTCGCATGGTGCTCCATTTCAGTGATAATAATATTATCACCTTGCTGGATAAACTGGCGCCCAAAGCTATTAGCAACAAGGTTAATCCCTTCCGTCGTCCCTTTGACAAACACTATCTCTTCAGGGGAAGCCGCATGCAAAAAATCCGCGGCTTTTTGGCGAACATTTTCCACCAGCGTGGTGGCATTCGCGCTTAACGTATGAACCCCACGGTGCACTGCCGCGTATTGATGCAACGTAAATTGACTCTCTGCATCCACAACCTGCTGAGGCTTTTGAGCACTCGCCGCGCTATCTAAATAGACCAATGAATGGTTATTCACGGATTGCGCTAAGGCAGGAAAATCCTGCCTGACCGATTCAACGTCAAATGGCATCAGTTTACACCTCCGCTAAACGTTGATGAATACTCGCCATCACCGCCTGTTTTAACCCATCGATAGTAATCGATTCGGTTAACTCAGCTGCGAATGCATTGATAATCATCTGCTTAGCAGCTTGACTATCAATCCCTCTAGAACGTAGATAAAAGAGTTGCTCATCATCGATACGCCCAACCGTTGCTCCATGACCACATTTCACGTCATCGGCATAGATCTCCAGTTGAGGCTTCGTGTCGATTTCCGCTTTTTCACCTAGCAATAAGGTATTGTTAGTCATTTGACCGTCTGTTTTCAGCGCATTAGGGTCAACTTTGATCATCCCGTTGAATACCGCTTTGCTGCTATCCATAGCGATCACTTTATGCAACTGTCGACTATTACAATAACCCGCATTATGTTCAAGATAGCTGCGTGTGTCGGCAATTTCATTACCTTGCGGCAACAACAGGCTGTTTAGCTCAAACTCCGTATTTTCACCGTCAAGACGGCTACTTGTATGATGACGGGTTAGCCCTGCGCCTAATAAAAAGCTGCTACTTTTCACTTGGCTATCACACCCCACCACAATGTCATTATGAGCAAAGTGCTGCGCCTGTGGATTTTCTGTCATCAGCTTGAAATGGGTAAACTGAGCATTATCACCCACTTCGACCGTTAAACGCCCTCCGGTGAGATGCGGTTGGTCATCTAAGCTGATAAAGTGTTCAATCACTTGAGACTGGCTATTATTCCCCAGTGTCAAATGGTAGCGATATTGGCTCATGTTCATCGATTCTAGATCATGGCTACCACTGGAGATATTCAGTAAATAGAGTGGCTTAGTCGCAACTTTATTGGCAGCTAACTGGATGATAAGCGGTTGAGCCGCTAGGCATTCCGTTAAATGTAAGAAAATCTCGCTGTTCACCGCATCTGGTAGCCAGTCTTGGCTATCGAGCAGAGAAATTTGAAATTCCCCCGTATCGACAGAGCTCAGTTCCGCATTGTAGCGTCCATCCACCAACACAACACGATAGGCATTGATAGCTAATGCAAGTGCGTCACTTAGCGGTGCCTGCTGTTCTTGCGAGCTAAAACGGTAGTGGGTATTTAACACGCTGTTTAACGGAGTATAGTGCCAGTCTTCATGACGAAAAGCGGGCAGCCCTACGTGTTTAGCGAGGCTCCAATGGGTTTGTGCGTGCTGAGATTTTCCACCTAATCCTTGCTCATATAGCGTTTCAAAACGGCGCATTGCCTGCTGATTTAAAGCATCAACCGCAGCGCGTTTTTCCGCTCTTTCACTGTTGGTCAATAAGCCAGCCATAGCCTTGCTCCTCCAGTTTTTTCGCTAAACTGAAATCACCGGATTTGATGATTTTTCCTTGATACAGGACGTGAACAAAATCAGGTTTTACATAGTCCAAAATGCGCTGATAGTGGGTCACGATAATAAATGAACGCTCTGGTGTACGTAGTGAATTCACGCCATTGGAGACGATTTTTAGCGCATCGATATCTAAACCCGAATCGGTTTCATCTAAAATACATAACTTAGGCTCTAACGCCGCCATCTGTAAAATGTCATTCCGTTTTTTCTCGCCACCAGAGAAACCTACGTTAACTGAACGGGTGAGCAGGTCTTGTGGCATATCCAACAATTCGATTTTATCTTCGATAAAATCTTGGAAATCAAAGCGGTCTAACGCCTCTTGCTGACGATATTCGCGCACCGCATTCACTGACGTTTGCAGGAAAAATTGGTTACTCACGCCCGGAATTTCAACCGGATATTGGAATGCAAGAAAAATCCCTTCGCCCGCGCGTTCCTCTGGATCTAACTCAAGTAAATCCTTACCGTTGAATGTCACTTCACCACTATCAATTTGGTAATCTTCACGGCCTGCTAGGGTTGCGGACAAAGTACTTTTACCCGAACCGTTTGGTCCCATAATGGCATGAACTTCCCCCGGTTTAATATCCAGAGACAGCCCTTTTAAGATTTCATTACCTTCTACACTTACATGTAAATCTTTAATACTTAACATATCAACATGCCTTTAGCGCTCAAGCGCAACTAAACTCGGTTAGGATCAGCCCACACTGTGTTCTAAGCTGATAGCCAATAATTTTTGTGCCTCAACGGCAAACTCTAGTGGCAATTCTGAGAAAACATCTTTACAGAAGCCGTTAACAATCATTGAGATAGCGTCATCTTCGCTGATCCCACGTTGCAAGCAATAAAACAGCTGGTCTTCACCAATGCGCGACGTTGTCGCTTCATGTTCTAATTGCGCGGTATTGTTCTTCACTTCCACATATGGGAAGGTATGAGCGCCACATTGGGTACCAATCAGCATGGAGTCGCATTGGGTAAAGTTACGGGCGTTATGGGCGCTCGGGAGTATTTTGACAAGTCCACGATAACTATTTTGGCTTTTACCTGCCGAAATCCCTTTTGAGATAATCGTTGAGCGGGTATTTTTGCCGATGTGGATCATTTTGGTTCCCGTATCCGCTTGTTGGTTACCGTTGGTCAGCGCGACAGAGAAAAATTCCCCGACAGAGTTATCCCCTTTTAAAATCACGCTTGGGTATTTCCACGTAATGGCAGAACCCGTTTCGGATTGTGTCCATGACATTTTAGAGTTTTCCCCTTCGCACAGGGCGCGCTTAGTCACGAAATTAAGAATTCCCCCCGTTTCGCTATCACCACCCGAGAACCAGTTTTGAACTGTCGAGTACTTCACTTCGGCATCTTTATGGATAATCACTTCTACAACAGCTGCGTGCAATTGATAGCTATCCCTCACTGGTGCTGAACACCCTTCGATGTAACTCACATAACTGCCTTCATCGGCAATTAAGATTGTACGTTCAAATTGCCCTGTTTTTGCCGCATTAATACGGAAATAGGTCGATAACTCCATAGGGCAACGCACCCCTTTCGGGATGTAAACAAAAGTTCCGTCCGATGCCACGGCTGCATTCAGTGCAGCAAAAAAATTATCGTGACTCGAGACGACGCTACCTAAATATTTTTGAACCAGCTCAGGGTATTCTTGAATAGCTTCGCTGAACGAGCAGAAAATGATCCCGTGCTTGGCTAAATCGCCACGGTAGGTTGTTGATACAGAAACGGAGTCAAAAATCGCATCTACCGCCACTTTGCTCCCTTCACGGACAGGCACACCAAGCTGATTGAAGGCATCTTCAACTTCGCTCGTCAGGTAATTCGCTTCTTCCGCAGCGCCTGTTGATTGTGTCGCGCCTGGCTGTGAACCACAGGCATCATCACACGACCCGCAAGATGGCGCGGAATAATAGCTATAATCTTGGTAATCCAAATTTGGATAATGGGCTTTCAGCCAGTGTGGCTCTTCCATGCCTTTCCAGTGATTAAAGGCATCAAGACGAAATTGCAGCATCCACTCAGGTTCATTACGCTTCGCAGAAATAGCACGAACCACCTCTTCATTTAGCCCTTTTGCCATCTCATCGGTGGCAACTTGGGTAAAAAAGCCTTCTTTATAACGTTTTTCATCAAGCCAGCTTTGAACATCTTCGCCAACTTCTACATTGCTCTGAGACATAATCTAGCTTCACAAGTTAAACGCCGAAGCTTTCACCACACCCACAGGCATGTTGAGCTTTCGGGTTATTAAATTTAAAAATATGGTTAAGCCCTTCTTGGACATAATCCACTACCGTGCCATCAATGAATGGCATTGCTTTTTTAGGCACATACAAGTGTGCGCCATCGAGTTCAAACACTAAGTGGTCATCGGTTGGGTTTTCAATCATCTCGAAGACGTATCCAAAACCTGCACATCCCGACTGTTTCACGCCGAGGGATAGACCTTTACTATTCGGTGTTTGAAGAACTAACTTATTGATCTGTTTAGCGGCACTTGGGGTTAGGCTGACGCCCTGCCATGAATTTTCATCCAATGAAAATGTTTCTACACCACCAGTCATATTGACCTCACTTTTCTTATGGTTTTTCAGCCTGTTATCAGCGATTTCTTCTCTATATGACATGGTAATGATTACCCATATGACTTCAACCATTTGTTTTAAGAGGTTATAGCGATGAGAACGGTTTACTGACAGGATTTTAGTTTATGGAAATATCTAACCAATTAATAATTAAGAAATAAATCTCATTCATGATAATATTTTTTATGTATTATTGAGTACATAAAAATAACACAAATTAATAAAGTGATATTCGGTTTAGTACCACATTCATTG
>NZ_JAERJY010000179.1:0-6035 GCF_018257375.1 Providencia sp. JGM181
AAAATAAATAACCGTAACTCAAGATGAAATTTAAAATCTAAAAAAACACAAACTTGTTTATTTATAAAAACAAACACAAAATACTTAAGCTTTAATTCACAAGCGAAAAACATTCACGAAATTATATTTTATATCGAACTCAGTTCGGAGAGTTAAAATGAAAAAACAGATTATTGCATCGTTAATTGCAACAGGAACTTTATTAATTTCTGCTAATGGCTTTGCCAAAGATGGTGATATTAATTTCACGGGCGAAATTACCGATAACGCATGTCAGTTAGCATCCGGTTCTGATGCTATTCAAGTGAACTTAGGTAAAGTTTCTAAAACATCATTAGCCAGTACTGGTAGTACTGCTGCTGCCACTAAGTTTTCCATTCAATTAGAAAACTGCCCTGCCGCAGTAACCACTGCAACGGTAAAATTTGATGGCGTTTCTTATGAAGGTGATAGCAGTGTTCTGCAGTTAACCAATGCGGGAGCATCTGGAATTGCTAAAGATGTTGGTATTCAAATTCAAGACGTTAAAGGAATTACTGTTCCTTTATATACCGCATCCAGTGAATATGCCCTAAAAGAAACGGTTGTAAATAATTTAGATTTTACCGCACGTTATATTGCAATGTCTGATGCTGTCAGTGCTGGTTTAGCAAACTCAACGGCAACATTCACAATTAATTATAACTAATTTCAATTTAAGGTTTATATGGATATAAGCCTTAGTGATTTATTTTTTGTTTTGTTATAACTCAGTGGTGGCTATATGAAATCAATAATTACTATTTTTATCTTTTTTTTCGCACTTATCAGTACAGCCAATGCTGGTGTCATTATTGGTGGTACCCGCGTCATTTATCCTGAAGGGAAGAAAGACGTGAGTATTAGTGTAGAAAATCCAGATAAAATTCCTTATTTAATTCAATCATGGATTGAAAATGCCAATGAAGGCAAGCAAACGGACTTTACTATTACGCCACCACTTTTTCGTTTAAACCAAGAAAAGACTAATGCATTACGGATATTTCTAACCCAAGACTCTCTACCAAAAGATAGAGAATCTTTATTTTGGTTAAATGTAAAAACAATTCCTGCAACAGAGAAAAAATCAGAAAACTCACTAAAGATCGCGTTCAAAACTCAGATGAAATTAATTTATCGTCCTGATTCATTAACGAATGTCGATTTTAATGAAGAGCAAAAAAAACTTAAGTGGTCGAAAAATAGTAAAGCCATTACTGTTAATAACCCAACACCTTATTACATGAACTTCCAGAGTATTAAATTTAATGGGAAGAGCGCAGAAAATATTTCTTATGTCGCACCGTTTTCAGAGAAAAGCTTCAATATTAACAATCCTGAATTACACGGAACCATTAAATGGGAAGTGATTAATGATTATGGCTCCGCCAATAATCCAGCAGAAATAAAAATATAGCCTTAAGGATAGTTAGGTTTATCTATGAAAATAAATAAAATATGCCTTAGCCTATTTTTATCTCTAGGCTATATTGCGACGTCTTCGGCAGAAACGGACACCTATTTTGATCCTGAATTTCTTGAGCTACCGAATAAAGAATCCGTGGACTTAGAACAGTTTGAGCGTAATGAACAATTACCGGGTCAATATTATGTGGATATTTACATTAATAAGAGCTTGATTGGCTCAAAAAGTGTTAGCTTTTCCACCAATAAAAATAATGAACTGGAGCCTTGCTTAACGCTCTCTGACCTGAAAGATGTTGGGGTTAAAGTCGGGGAATACCCTGAGCTGCGAGTCGCGGGTAACCAATGCATTAATTTATCTGCGATTCCTGATGCCAAAAGTGAGTTTGAATTTGGTTCTCAGCGCCTTTATTTAAGCATTCCGCAGATTGCATTGAACATGAACCCGCGCGGCTATGTGGATCTCGCGGCGATCGACAATGGGATCACTGCCCTGTTACTCAATTACAGCTATAACGGCTCGCGCAGTATCGATCGTAAAAATGATAATAACAGCAGCAATTCCAACTATGTGAACTTGCGCCCAGGGCTGAATATCGGTCCGTGGCGTCTGCGCAACTACACCACGTGGCAAAGTAGTGATGGGCAACGCAATAAGTGGGACACGGTATATACCTATTTAAGCCGTAATATCAATGCGATAAAAAGTCAGCTGATCCTTGGGGACAGCTCATCACCGTCCGATATTTTCGACAGTGTGCCGTTTCGTGGGGTGCAACTCTCCACTGACGATGATATGAATCCAGAAAGCCTACGTGGGTACGCACCAGTGGTACGGGGTATCGCGCGCAGTAATGCGCAGATCACCATTCGTCAAAACGGTTACACCATTTACCAAACCGATGTTGCAGCAGGTCCGTTTGAAATTAACGATCTCTACCCTACAGGGGGGAGTGGGGACTTACACGTTACGATTAAAGAAGCCAACGGTAGCGAACAGTACCAAATTATTCCGTTTGCCTCTTTACCGGTTTTACAACGTGAAGGCTATCTCTCCTATAGCGTGACGGGCGGGCAATACCGCAGTTATGACAGTAGCGTGGATAAAAAAACCTTTGCGCAATTTGCACTAACTTACGGGCTGCCTTGGGGGGTGACTCTGTTTGGCGGAAGCCAAGTCAGTGACAAATATCAGGCTTACTCCATCGGTTCAGGGCAAAACTTAGGGCGATTTGGTGCATTATCTATCGATGTCACCCACGCCAGTTCGACCCTCAGTAATGGTGAAAAAGAGAGCGGACAATCCTACCGTTTTCGCTATAACAAAAACCTGAATGATATTGGCACCAACATCGCTTTAGCGGGCTATCGTTATTCCACTAAAGGGTTTTATAGCTTGTCGGAAGTGTTTGATGGCTATCGAAAAGAAGCATTTACCGCATTACATGAGCGCCGCCGTAACCGTGGAGAAATCACCCTCAGCCAAAGCTTAGGGGACGGCTGGGGTTCCTTGTCGGTAGGTTTTGTGAGTGAAGATTACTGGAATAGCGATCGCAAAACGCAGTCAACAACCATTGGCTATAACAATAGCTGGAACGACATTAGCTATGGGGTGAATTATAGCTATAACAAAAACACCAACCCAAATAACTACGATGGACGTAATAAAGACGATGATCACCAGTTTGCCTTTACGGTGAGTGTGCCATTTAGCCTGTTTGATAGCACTTTCTATTACAACCTTAATGGCACAAACAGCAGTAGCAATGGCTCCTCGGGCAGCATGGGGGTTTCGGCAACGCAACTGGATAATCGCTTGAACTGGAGTGCTCAACAAAACTTCCCAACCCGCGATTCTGGAGCTTCCGGTAACTTAAATGCCAGCTACCGTGGGCAATATGGGGAAGTCACTGGGGGTACGGGTTACAGCACCGACAATTACAACCTGTATTACGGCGCCAGCGGTAGTGTGGTCGCCCATTCTGGCGGCGTGGTTTTGGGCCAGCAGCTGGGAGAAACCGCGGCATTGGTGGAAATTCCAGATGCCGCTAATGTCCCGATATTGAACCAAACCGGTATCCAAACCAACGGGCAAGGCTATGCGTTAGTGCCGTATGTCACCGCGTATCGCAGCAATGGTATCCAAATTGATACCAGTAAATTGCCGGATGATACCGAAATGGAGTTAACCACCCAGAATGTGGCACCAAGCCGTGGGGCAATTGCTAAAGCTAGCTTTAATGCCAATGTGGGCTATCGCGCCATCATGACGTTGCACTTTAAAGATGGTAAACCCGTGCCATTCGGGGCGCAGGCAATTTTCCCAAGCAATAATCAGCTCAATGCGATGGTCGGAAATGATGGGGAAATTTATCTGTCAGGAATGCCAGAGAGTGGCTCATTTACGATTCAATATAACGATAAGCAACAGTGTCAGGTGAATTATAACTTGGCGGGATTACCGAATTATATTGGTTTATATAAAACTATTGCCATTTGCCAATAATAAGGAAATAAGTAATGAAAAAATTAATAGTTAACTCCGTATTGGCGGTGGGGTGCTTGTATACCGGGTATGCTAATGCAATCTGTGTACAAAATCCTGCATTAAATAATGTGATAACAACCGTGACTCCACGCACATTTAATATACTTTATGATGATAACAGTGTTCGCGACTTATCTATTTTTGAACACAGATATGTAAGTGGAAGTCCTTACGCGATAACAACCTACCCTGGGACATGTGGAAATATACGCTGGAAATACGCTTATGCAAATAGTTGGAAACCTAATGCTAACTATATTGCCAATACAAATATTCCTGGAATTGGCGTAAAAATAATGCACGACAGATTTTATCTTAATAGTGGACCAGAACCATTTTATGCTCCTTATGATAATACTCATAGTTCTCTTCGAATTAATACCCCCATGTGGACAGTCACATTTATAAAAACAGGGCGGGTAACACAGTCGGGATCATTATCATCGGGTGTCATTGGTCATGCTCTCGCATATAACCCCTACCCAAGAACAACCTTTACCTTAGCGAGTTTATATTTTCCTACTGACCAAATTAAAGTCAACATTCTCCAATGTTCACTGAAAAATAACCAATCCGTTTATAATATTGAGCTAGGTGACTGGCGAGATACTCAGTTTAAAAATATTGGAGATGCTAGTGATGCTATCGATGTTCCAATTACATTAACCTGTAATCCGGGAACAAATATTAAAACTACCGTTACCAGTTCCTCTGGCTATATTGATCAAAATACTGGGAAACTCGCTTTATCTGGTGCAGATAAAGCAACTGGCGTAGCAATTCAACTCCTAGATAAAAACAATGCCCCCATAAAACTAAATACAAGTAATATTTCACAAAATAATGTTCCTGAAGGCGACTATGTTTTGGGCTGGAAAGCCCGTTATATTAAAACGGCAGATAAAATCACTCCTGGAAGTGCAAATGCAACAGCCACCGTTAATATTCGCTATGAATAGAGGTATTCATGAAAAAAACAATATTTACACTACTAATTATAAATGTTTTTTCTCAACCATTATTGGTTAATGCAGCGGATACTGTAACAGTAAATTTTAAGGGTAATATTAAAGCAGCTACCTGTAATTTATCTGCTGGAAATAATATTGATGTTGACCTTACGAATATAGGTTTAGATTCCTTTATTTCTGCACAAGGCGCCTCACCTTGGAAAACCTTTAATATTGAATTAAAAGATTGCTCCGCATATATCAATAATGTGAAATTAACCTTCACAGGCACAGGGGATAACGCGGATATCAATAGCCTATATAAAAATAGCGGCACCGCCGCCAATATAGCCATTCAATTGCAAAGTGGCGATGGCGCAACTCCGCTAGGCAATACTAAAGTATTAACGGTTCCCACCAATGGGCAATCTTTGGTGAGTGTACCTCTACGTACACGGGCATTTTCTTCACTCGGTAATGGTACTGCGGGCACCTTATCCGCCAATATTACTGCCACCATTACCTATCTATAGGAGCAGCTAATGAAAATATTTTTATTCAGTATATTGGGACTATTAGCGTTACCTGCAATGGCAGAAACCGTCAATATTAAGGTACATGGCAATGTGATCGCCATGCCCTGCAAAGTCGAAAACACCAGTTATAACGTGGATCTCGGTAAAATAAATCGTTGGAATTATCGCAACCCAGCCCAAAGCCCATGGGTGGATTTTTCTATTAAATTGGTTGATTGCCCTGTGACAACCAAAAATGCCAAATTCAGTGTTAACGGAACACCCGATACCATCGACAATAACTATTTTGTGAATACAGGCAGTTCCACTGGAAGCTTGCTGCATCTCGCGCAAACAAATAATAAAACGACCATTAAAAATGGCAGTATGGTAGATATGGCTATCAATAGCGCCACTAAAAGTGCCGAAATTCCACTATCTGCAAGAATGGTAAGTTTACAGCCTATGTTTACATCAGGAAATTTTAAAAGCCATTTAGAGTTTTCCGTTATATATCCTTAATAAAGGAATATGATATTCATATGGTTATCTGTTAAAGATAATCTTAATGTAATGCTC